>JALRFZ010000080.1 GCA_023253615.1 Verrucomicrobiales bacterium
GCCTTCGCCGGCCTGACCGTGGCGGAGCTCTGCGACGAACTCGGAGTTTCCCGCAGCACCCTCGAACGGCGCATGAAGGCGGCCCTCGGCCGCGCGCCGAAAGACGAACTGCTCCGCGTCCGCTTCCGCGAGGTGAACCGCCTTCTCCGGCCTGACCGTGGCGGAGCTCTGCGACGAACTCGGAGTTTCCCGCAGCACCCTCGAGCGGCGCATGAAGGCGGCCCTCGGCCGCGCGCCGAAAGACGAGCTGCTCCGCGTCCGTTTCCGGGAAGTGAACCGCCTCCTTCGGGCCACCGACCTGACCATTGAAGTGATCGCCGAGCAGACCGGATTCACCCATCCCCATTATCTCCAGACCGCCTACCGCGAGCGATTCGGTATGACGCCGGGGGAGTTTCGGCGGGGCCGGTAAATGCCGGACGCCGCAACGCAATCGCGGGCTGTTCCGTCTGGATCGATTCCGCTAGTCTCACGGGATGACCCGGCTTCTCGTCCCCGCCCTGATTCTCACCCTGACAAACCTCCCGCTCCTCTCACAGGAGGCCAAACCGGCCGGTCTGCGCGCGGGCACGGCAGCGGTCGACATCTCGCCGACGGTCTTTCCGATCTCCCTCCGCTCCGGATCATCGACCCATGTCCATGACCCGCTCCACGTCCGGGCTGTCGCATTGGAAAACGGCACGGGGCGCGCCGTCATCGCCCTGATCGACGACATCGGCGTTTCCCGCGAGACGACCGACTCGGCCAAGGCGGAAGTTGCGGCCAAGACAGGCTGGAAGGTCGAGGAGATGATCATCAGCGGCACCCACACCCACACCGCACCAAAGGGTGGCGACACCAGCGAAGGCCGCATCGCCTACGAGAAGCGCCGCCGCGAAGGCATGGTCGAAGCCCTGACGAAGGCGATCGCATCGCTCGAGCCGGCCGAGGTCGGTTACGCCTCCGATGAGGAGCCCGACGAGGTCCACAACCGCCGCTGGCACCTCAAGCCCGGCACGATGGAGCCCAATCCCTTCGGCAAGCTGGATCAGGTCGCGACCAATCCGGGACGCGACCGCCTCCTCAAGCCCGCCGGTCCGACCGATCCCGAGGTCTGCATCATCGATGTGCGCACACGGAAGCGTCGCCCCCTCGGGTTCATCGCGAATTACTCGCTCCACTACGTCGGCGGCATCCCGACGATGAAGGATGAAAAGGGCAAGGAAATCGGCATGGCCTCGGCCGATTACTTCGGCGAGTTCGCCCGCATCATGCCCTACCGCATCGGCGGCTCGAATCCGCCCGCGAACTTCGTCGCCTTCATGACGAATGGCACGAGCGGCGACATCAACAACATCGACTTCGAGGGGAAACGGCCGCCGCGCGCTCCCTTCGAGCAGGTCCGCATCGTCGCAGCCAAGACCGCAGACGCCGCATGGCGGGCGGTGCGGAAGATCGAGAACTACGACGAGAATCCGCTCATCGCGATGCGGCAGCGCGAGGTGGAGCTGAAATACCGCAACATGAGCGTGGAAGAGATCGAGCACGCCCTGCGCCTCCTCGAACTGCCCAAGGCGGATCGCGCCACCCTCCACGACAAGGCCATCCAGTACGCCAACGCCACCGTGCAATACTCCGAGCCTGACAAGACCGAAAAAGTGATTGTCCAGGCGATCCGCATCGGCGAGCAGGCGATCGTTTCCCTGCCCTTCGAGGTCCTCGTGGAGATCGGACTCGAGATCAAGGAGAAGAGCCCCTTTCCCCACACCTTCACGATCTCGCTGGCCAACGGCGGCTACGGTTATCTGCCCCCGCCGCACCAGCACGAACTCGGCGGCTACGAAACCTGGATCGGGACCTCGAAGTTCGAGAAGGATTCCTCGGTGATCCTGACGAAGCAACTTCTCGAGATGCTCGCGGAACTGCGGGCCTTGTGAGGAATCTGGTTCCGACTTCAGTCGAATCCCCTCGCCCAACGCCTGCGGCCGAGGTGTCCGCCACATTCTTTACAATTTTCTGACTTCGCTCCCCCGGTTCATCCGTTTAAGGTGGAGTATGAGCCTGCTTCGTCTCGCCCCCGTCTGCCTCGTCTTTATCTCCGCCCTTTTCCCGATGACCTCCCCTGCCGCGCCGCGCGATGCCGAATGGAAGCAGGTGGAGGATCATTTCGAAAACGCCCTTCCCCAGTCGGCGATCGACGTCTTGACCACCATCGAAGCCGCTGCCAGAGCCGAAATGGCCTGGCCGGAGGTCGCCAAAGCCATCGCCTACCGTGTCGTGGCCGAGACCGAGGTGCAAGGAAACCAGCCCGAGGAACGCATCCGCCGCTATGAGACCGCTCTGGCCGGAGCCCCGGAGGACACGGCCCCCGTCTTGAAAACCCTCCTCGCCAGCGCCTACTGGACCTACTTCCAGCAAAACCGCTGGCGCATCCTGCAGCGAACCCGCACGAACGAAGCACCGGGAGATGATTTCCAGACATGGGACCTGCCGCGCCTGTTCTCAGAGATCGATGCCCGCTACCGTTCGGCCTTGGAGAACGCCGCAGCCCTGCAGCAGATCCCGATCGCCGATTTCGACACCCTCCTCGTGAAAGGCAACGTGCCCGACCGATTCCGTCCGACCCTTTACGATTTCCTCGCCCACGAGGCGCTCGCGTTTTACACGGCCGCCGAGCAGGCCGGGGCCGCGCCCCAGGATGCCTTTGTCTTCGATGCGAACTCTCCCGCCCTCGGCACGATGGCGGAATTCCTCGCCTGGAAACCCGCCACGACCGACACCGGCTCACCGCGATTGCGGGCGATCGAGCTGTTTCAGGACCTGCTGCGTTTTCATGCCGCCGACGCCGATGCCGCGGCCCGTGCCCTCATCGATCTCGACCGCATCGAATGGGCCGCCGGAGAAGCCACCGGTGAAAAAGCCGAGGCGCGCGCCCGCGAGCAATTGACCGCACTTCTCACCGCCCACGAGGCCGACGAGGCCGGTGCCGCCATCGCCGCTTCGCTCGCCCAACGGCTCCGGATCGCGGAGGAGCTGGTCGAGGCCCGCCGCCTTGCGATGGCCGCGGCGCAACGCCATCCCCGTTCGGTCTTCGCGGTGGCCTGCCGCAATCTCGTGAAGCAGATCGAGTCGCACGATCTCCAGATCGGCACCGAACAGGTCTGGAATGCGGCGGGTCCGGAGATCGAGCTCTCCTACCGCAACCTCGAGGCCGTCCACTTCCGCCTCGTGCCTCGTGAATGGACGCTCTCGGGACAACGTTGGGAGACGCCCGAAAATGTCAGCCGCGAGGCAATTCTCGCCGCCTTGGAGCAGGATCCCGCGATCGCCTGGAAGAGCGATCTGGAGAAAACCGAAGATTTCCGCCAGCGCACCGTCCGCCTGCCCGCCCCGACGGATCAGACACCGGGCTTCTACCTCCTCATCGCGAGTGCCGCCGGCGACTTCGCGACGGAGAACAACCAGCTCTCCGCGACCACCGTGTGGGTCTCGCCGCTTTCGCTCATCACCCGCCAATCCCCGGAAGGGGCGGAGGGCTTCGTGCTCGATGCCGTCAGCGGAGAGCCCGTCGCCGGCGCCACCATCGAAGTCTGGTCGCTCGACAACAACGGGCGCTGGAAGCGCGACGCGATCAACCGGAAGACCGACGAGATGGGATATTTCGAGGAGAAGGCGAAGGATCGCGCCGTGCTTTTCCTGGCCAGACACGGCGACGCGAGGATCCCGAGCACCCAGATGCACCTTTGGCGACAAGGCAACGAAATCGATCCGGTGCGCACCCAGCTCTTCACCGACCGCTCGATCTACCGGCCCGGGCAGACGATCCGTTTCAAGGGGATCCACTACCATGCCGACACGGAGAAGAACGACTACCGCACGCTGACTAACAAAACACTCACGATCCGCCTCCGCGACGTCAACGGCGAGGAGGTGGAGGCGGTCGAGGTGAAGACCAACGAACGCGGCGGCTTCAACGGATCCTTCACCGCCCCGAAAGGCCGCGTCACCGGGCGCATGACGATCGAGGAGAGTGACAACGGATCCACCTCGATCTCGATGGAGGAATACAAGCGTCCCAAATTCCAGGTCGCGGTCGAGGCTCCGGCGGCTTCGCCGAAGCTGGGCGAGGCCGTCATCGTGAAGGGCCGTGCCGATTCCTACGCCGGAGCCCCCATCGACGGGGCCGAGGTGCGCTGGCGCGTTACCCGCGAGGCCCGCTGGCCCGGCTGGCTGCGCTGGTGCGGATGGTTCTTCCCGCCGGCCGACCAGGGAGCGAAGGAAATCGCCAACGGCATCGGGAAGACCGCGGCGGACGGCAGCTTCGAGATCACCTTCACGGCCGAGCCGGACCTTTCAGTGGATGAAAAAGCCGAGCCCTCCTTCGAGTTCTCGATCCACGCGGATGTCATCGATACGACGGGCGAAACGCGATCGGGCTCACGGAGCGTCACCATCGGATACACCGCCATGAAGGCCGAGCTCACGGCGGCGGAATGGCAGACCATCGCCGAGCCGGTCGCCATCGAGGTCCGCACCACGAGCCTCGACGGCGAAGCCCTCGCCGCGGGCGGCACCGTCACCGTGCATCGTCTCGAGGCTCCCGACCGCGTCCATCGTCCCCGTCTCGAGTCCGGCCACTGGCCTCCGCGGGAGAAAAACGAGGATGCTCCCGATCTCTCCGATCCGAACCAATGGCCGCTCGGCGAGGTCGTGCAGCGCGATGAATTCCAGACCGATGCGACGGGACTCGCAACGCTCGGGGTGAAACTCGCCGCCGGGGAGTATCGCGCCGTTCTCGAAACGAAGGACCGCGATGGCCGCGCCGTCACCGCCCTCTTGCCCCTCCGCGTCCTTGATCCGGACTCAAACAAGTTCCCCGTGCGCGTGCCGCATCATCTTTCCGCCGCGCAATGGTCGCTCGAGCCCGGCCAATCGCTTGAAGCTCTCTGGGGCACGGGCCATGACAAGGGGCGCGCCTTGGTGGAAGTCGAACATCGCGGCAAGATCGTGCGTCGTTTCTGGACGGATCCCGACCGCACCCAGCAGGTCGTGAAACTCGACGTGACCGAAAAAGAGCGCGGTGGTTTCACCCTCCACGTCACCCAGATCCGCGAGAACCGCGCCCACCTCACGAGCCGGGCCATTTCCGTGCCGTGGAAGAACAAGGAATATTCCCTGCGCTGGGAACGGATGCGCGACAAGCTCGAACCCGGTACGAAGGAAACGTGGACCCTCGTTGTCGACGGCACCACGAAGGACGAACCCGTCGAGATGGTCGCGGCGATGTACGATGCCTCCCTCGATGCCTTCCTCCCGCATGGATGGCCCGGAGGCCTCGGGGCCTTTTACTCCGATTACTCGCGCCGTTACGCCCAGTTCCACAACGGGTGGAATTCCCGTTTCCACACCATCGCCTACTGGCACGTCCCGCTGGAGGGAGGCGGCCCCGAGTGGCGCCACTTTCTTCCCGTCTTATCCGACCATGGCCGGGGCTACGGCCTGATGAGCAAGAGTGCGATCGGCGGCCCGGCCCGTCGCCAACTGATGGCCCGCTCCGCTCCGGGCGGCGCGGTCGATGGCTTTGCCGGAGTGGTAGCCGACGCCGCGATGCCGGCGGCGGCACCCGTCGCGGAGGCCGCCCCCATGGCCGGCGGTGCGGCCGCGATGTCCGCCGAGGCACCTGCCGAGGGAGAAGCCTCCTCCGCGCCCGAGATCGACTGGACCCAGGTCGGCGCACGGAAAAATCTCGATGAGACCGCGTTCTTCCTTCCGAACCTCCTTGCCGACGACAAAGGCACGGTGCGCTTGGAATTCACCATGCCCGAGGCCCTCACGACCTGGAAGTTCCTCGGCTTCGCCCACGACCGTCAGCTCCGCTCCGGGTTGCTCACGGGGGAAACGGTCACGGCGAAAGACCTCATGGTGCAGCCGAATCCCCCGCGTTTCCTCCGCGAGGGCGATGTCGTCGAGTTCACCGTGAAGGTGACGAACAAGGCCACCGCCCCGGTGAAAGGCAAGGTGCGCCTCGAGTTCACCGATGCCGCCTCGCTCGACAGCGCCGATGCCGCCCTCGGCAATCAAACACCCGAACAGGATCTCGACCTGCCCGCGAGCGAATCGCGCACCTACTCGTGGCGCATCGCCGTGCCCGATGGACAGAGCTTCCTCCAATATCGCGCCGTCGCCTCGACCGGGACCGTCTCCGACGGCGAGGAAGGCTGGCTGCCGGTGCTCTCGCGCCGCATCCTTCTGACCGAATCCATCACCCTGCCGATCCGCGATGCCGGCGAAAAGACCTTCACACTGCCGAAGCTGCTCGACAGCGCGAAGTCCGACACGCTCCAGCATCAGTCGCTCACCGCCCAGGTCGTGTCCCAGCCCGCGTGGTATGCGGTGCAGTCGCTGCCCTACCTGATGGAGTATCCTCACGAATGCGCCGAGCAGGTCTTCAACCGCCTCTACGCGAATGCCCTTGCCCGTCACATCGCCAATTCCAATCCGAAGATCCGCCGCGTCTTCGATCTCTGGCGGGAAGCCCAGCCCGAGGCACTCGACAGCCCGCTCCTCAAGAACGAAGAACTCAAGAGCGTCCTCATCGAGGAGACACCGTGGCTGCGCGATGCCAAGGACGAAACCCAGGCGAGGCAAAACGTCGGCGTCCTCTTCGACGCCAACCGCCTCGACGCCGAAACCAGCGCCGCGCTCTCCAAACTCGAATCGATGCAGATCGACAACGGAGCCTGGCCCTGGTTCCCGGGTGGTCGCGAAAACGAGTTCATCACCCTTTACCTCGTGAGCGGTTTCGGCCGGCTCGGCCATCTCGGCGTGGATGTCGACACCGGTCTCGCCGTACGCGCCCTCGACCGGCTCGATGCGTGGATCACGGAACGTCACCAGCTCTACCTCACCCGCAAGATCGAGCGGATCGGCACGACCGAGGCGCTCTATCTCTACGCCCGCAGCTTTTTCGTGATCCGTCGGCCCGTCGCGCCGGAGCATCAACCTGCCGTCGATTTCTTCCGCGGTCTCGCAAAGAAGGATTGGCCGAATCTCCCGCGGCTTTCGCAGGCCCACGTCGCGCTCGGCCTGAAACGCTTCGGCGACGGGGAAACCCCGGCCGCCATCGTCGCTTCCTTGCTGGAACGTTCCGTCAATGACGAGGAACTCGGGCGCTACTGGCGCGACACCGAGCAACACTGGTGGTGGTATCGAGCGCCGATCGAGACCCAGGCGATGATGATCGAGGCCCTCCGCGAGATCAAGCAGGATCAAACCGCCGCCGATGACTGCCGCGTCTGGCTTCTGAAGCAACGCCAGACCCAGGCATGGCCCAGCACGAAGTCGACCGCCGACGCGATCTACGCGCTGCTCCTCGGCGGTGATGATCTCCTCGGCTCCGATGCGCTCGTTTCGCTCTCACTCGGCGGCACCGGGGTGAAGCCGGAAAAAGTCGAGGCCGGCACCGGCTTTTACGAAAAACGGTTCACCTCGACCGAAGTCCGTGCGGAAATGGGCACCGTGACCCTGACAAAACCCGACAAGGGCGTCTCTTGGGGCAGTCTCCACTGGCAGTACCTCGAGGACATCGCCAAGGTCACGCCGCACGGAGACAATCCTCTCACCTTGAAGAAGAGCCTCTTCATCAAGAACAACGGCAAGGCCGGCCCCGAGTTGAAACCGCTCGCCGCCGGAGCCGCCCTGAAGCCCGGCGACGAACTCGTCACCCGCGTCGAGCTGCGCACCGACCGCGATCTCGAATACGTGCACCTCAAGGACCAGCGCGGCAGCGGCACCGAGCCCGTCAACGTCCTGAGCGGCTACCGTTTCCAGGACGGTCTCGCCTACTACGAATCGACCCGCGACACCGCGAGCCACTTCTTCATCGAGTATCTGCCCAAGGGCACCTACGTCTTTGAAACGAGCGCCCGGGTGCAGCTACGCGGTGAATACCAGAGCGGCGTCGCCGAGATCCAGTGTATGTATGCCCCCGAATTCAACAGCCACAGCGGCAGCGTGGGGCTGAAGGTGGAGTGACGACGCTGGTTTTCACTGATGGAAGATCGCGTCGGGACGAGTCAACAGGGTGAGGCGTCGGACCAGACAGGGTCGGCCGCCTTGCGAAGTTCGTTCTCTTGTTCTATCTTCCGAATATGAGCACGGTGACGGTTGAATTGCCCGACGCCTTGGCCGCGGAATTGGATGCCGCCGTCGAGGCCGGTTGGTTTCCCAATCAGGCCGAAGCCGTCCGTGCGGCCGTCCTTGAATTTCTCCGCGGCGAAAAGCTCGCCGTGCTCGAGCAGCAGCAGCTTTCGGACATCGAATGGGCGACGAAAATCGCCGCATCCTCCAAATGAATCTCGTGGTCGCCGATACCGGTCCACTGCTTCACCTTTGCGAGATCGAATCCTTTGATCTTCTCCGCTGCTTCGGCGGCTCCATCCAAGCAACTCCGATCGTTCTGGATGAATTCCGAAAATACCAGCCCGACTACTTTCGGGACTTTTTTCCCGGATGGGTGATGAGGGTTTCCATTTCCGCCGCAACCACGGCACTGGCAAACCAATGGACGACCTCAGGATGGGTGGATCCCGGTGAAGCCGAAGCTCTCGCTAACGCAAAACATGTCGACGCGGACCTTTTCCTCACTGACGACTCTGCAGCCCGAACCCTTGCGGAATCCCTCGGTCTCGAGGCCCGGGGCACCCTGGGGGTGATCCTTTACGCCGCCGCGACCGGCGCCATGACCCGGTCCGACGCCTTCCGAACACTTGCCGATCTGGAGAGACGGTCGACCCTGTGGATGTCCGCCCGGGTCAAGGATTCGGCCCGGGCGGCGATTTCGAGGATCGCTGGTGAACCCTAGATTTCAAGGCAGCGGAAAACGCTCGTTCAGCACCATGACGCGCTTGCGGATCGCTTCGAGCCTGGCCTTGTCGCCGTGGTTCGAGATGGCCTCGTGGATGAGATCACCGACGACGTCCATTTCCTCTTCCTTCATGCCGCGGGTCGTCACGGCGGGCGTCCCGATGCGGATGCCGCCGCCCTTGAAGGGGCTTTCGGTGTCGAAGGGGATGGAGTTCTTGTTCACGGTGATCCCGGCCTTGTCGAGCGTCTCCTGGACGAGTTTGCCGTTCAGTCCGTTGGGCCGCAAATCGACCATGAAAAGGTGGTTCTCGGTGCCGCCGGAAATGATGCGGTAGCCGTGGCCCGCGAGACGGGCGGCAAGGCGGGCGGCGTTCTTCACGATCTGCTGCTGGTATTCCTTGAAGCCGGGCTGGAGCGCTTCATGGAAACAGACGGCCTTCGCGGCGATGACGTGCATGAGCGGCCCGCCCTGGATGCCGGGGAAGACGAGGGCATCGATCTTCTTGGCGAGGTCCTCGTCGTTCGTGAGGATGAGTCCTCCCCGCGGACCGCGGAGGCTCTTGTGCGTCGTCGTCGTGACGAAATGGGCGTGCTCCATCGGCGAGGGATGGACCCCGGCGGCGACAAGACCCGCGATGTGGGCCATATCGACGAAAAGCCAGGCACCCACGGAATCGGCGATCTCGCGCATGCGTTTGAAATCGATGATGTGGGAGTAGGCCGAGGCTCCGGCCGTGATCATCTTCGGCTGGAATTCCTTCGCGGCTTCAGCGAGGAGGTCGTAGTCGATCACTTCGCTCTCCTTCGAGACGCCGTAGTGTTTCACCTCGTAGAGTTTGCCGGAGAAATTCGCGGGGTGACCGTGGGTGAGGTGACCACCATGCGAGAGATCCATCGTCAGGATCTTGTCGCCGGGCTCGAGCACGCTGAAGTAGACGGCGCAGTTCGCCTGGGAGCCGGAGTGCGGCTGCACGTTCGCGAATTTCGCCCCGAAAAGCTCCTTGGCCCGCTCGATCGCGAGGGTCTCGACCTTGTCGACGTTCTCACAACCTCCATACCAGCGGCGGCCGGGGTAACCCTCGGCATACTTATTGGTGAGGCAGCTCCCCTGAGCCTGCTGCACCGCCTTCGATGCGAAATTCTCCGAGGCGATGAGCTCGATGTTGCTGCTTTGGCGGGACTCCTCCTCCTCGATGGCGTGGTAGATCTCGGGATCGGTCACGGCGAGTTTGGGAGCGCTGGTGGCGGCCCCGCAGGTATTCATTTTCGCGACGCGGCGGCCGTGGCGGCCGTCGCCATCAAAGGCGGCACCGAGCCAGCCGTCGACGATGGCGGCGCCTTCGGTGGCGTTGGTGAAATCACCGGCGAGGCAGAGCACATTCGTGTCGTTGTGGACGCGGGTCTTGGCGGCAAGGGCGGGATCCGTGACCACGGCAGCCTGGATCCCGGCGTAGCGGTTCGCGGCGATGGCCATGCCGATCCCGGTGGTGCAGCAGAGGATGCCGAGATCCTTTTTTCCGGTGGCCACGGCCCGGGCGACGAGGCCCGCGTAATCGGGATAATCGACCGAATCCTTCGAGAACGAGCCCGCGTCCTCGACCTCGTAACCCGCGCCGCGCAGGTGCGCGACGACGGCTTCCTTGAGTTCAAATCCACCGTGATCGGTGCCGATGATGAGCGAGGGTTTCTCCATGGATGAGGGAGGCAGAGTTGTGAAAATGAAAGGCGTTTCCTAAAGCGGGACGGGGGCGAAGTCAAGGGAGGGAAAGCTCTTGAAAGCCTACGTCCCCGAAGCCACCAAAGATCCCCCTCGTGACCCATGACCCCTCACTTCTCCGGCTTCGCCGGATCGCCCGTGAGGACGAATCTCAGGATCGAGGGCATCGCTTCCTTGATGAGATTGCGGGTGAGGCGGTATTCATCGAGATCGCCGCCGATCGGATCGGGCACCTCGACATCGAGCCCGCCGGCGACGAATTCGCGGAGGACGAAGGTCTTCTCCCTCGCCTCGGGGAAATAGTGGTGGATCGTCTCGACGTGACCGCTCCCCAGGCCGAAAATATGGGTGTATTCCTCGACCATTTCGGGCGTCAGCATGCGGCTGCGCTGTTTCGAGATGTCGATCCCCTCCTCGCGCATCGCGGTGACGGAATTCCGGCTCGGGGCCATGTCCTCCATCGCGCCCAGCCCGGCGGAACCCGCCTCGATCTCCACCCCTGCCTCTTTTGCCATGTGCCGCAGAAAGCCTTCCGCCATCGGACTGCGGCAGACGTTTCCGGTGCAGACAAAGAGGACACGCTGGCTCATCGGATCGGGAAAAACTACCCCGCAATGGAGCGTTGAACCCGTGAATGTAAAGCCTCAACCCGCAAAAACTGCCTTGATCCCTCGTCTCCCGTGTTTATGCTCCGTTCTTTTCCCGCACTCCAGAACCGTCATGGCGTTGTCCGACCTCATCCTCCCCGGGCGTATCCTCGCCGAGATGCGGTCGTCCGAAAGAATCGCGGCTCTCGCCGAACTGGTCGATCATCTCGTGATGGCGGGCGTATTGCCTGGAACGGCCCGCGACGTCGCGCTCGAAGCCCTGACCCTGCGCGAAGAGCAGCGCAGCACCGGCATCGGCAACGGGGTGGCGATCCCTCATTGTTTCCTGACGGGTCTCGACGAAGTGATCGCCGTCTTCGGACGGTCTCCCCAGGGGATCGATTTCCACTCGGTCGATCACGTGCCGGTACGCTTCCTCCTCCTCTTCATGGTCCCGGAAGCGCAGCATTCCCTGCATCTCAAGACCCTGGCGACGATCGCGCGGGTCTTGAACCAACCGGAGGTGCGCCAGCGCCTCGCCGACGCGCCGGACGAGGCCGCGATCCTCGACGCGCTCCGTCCTTCCACCGTGGGAGCGTGATCCCGCGCCCGCACCGCCTTCCCTTTCCTCCCTTTTGTCTTCCGATCCACCCATGCCCGCCACTTTTGCCGCATCGATCGCCGCGAGCCTCCGGAGCGCTCTCGCCAATACCCCATTTGCCGCGGAAATCCCACCCGGATTCACCGCCCAGGTCGATGCGACACAAAACCGCCAGTTCGGGGATTACCAGTCGAACGCGGCAATGATCCTGGCGAAGGCCTTGAAGAAAAATCCCCGCGAAGTGGCAGCGGCCATCGTCGGGGCCTTCGCTGCGGAGGGACTCTGTGAAAAACCGGAGATCGCCGGACCCGGCTTCATCAATTTCCGCCTCACCACATCCGCCCTCACGACCCGCTTCGGGGCACTCCTCGCCGACGAGGCCCGCCTTGGCGTCGCCCTGACGGATACACCCAAAACGATCGTCCTCGATTTCTCCGCGCCGAACGTGGCGAAGCCCATGCACGTGGGCCACATCCGCAGCACCATCCTCGGCGACGGGCTCGGCCGCATCGCGAAATTCCTCGGCCATCGCGTCATCTCCGACAATCACATCGGCGATTGGGGCACGCAGTTCGGCATGATCCTCTGGGGGTGGAAACACCTCCTCGACGAGGCGGCGCTCGAGGCCGATCCCATTCCCGAATTGCTCCGCGTCTACCGCGAGGTGAACGCCCGCACCAAGGAGGACGAATCCATCCTCGAAGCCTGCAAATCCGAGCTCGTCGCCCTCCAAGGCGGCGATGCGGGGAATCTCGCGATCTGGGAACGCTGTGTCGAGCTATCGAAGAGCGGCCTGCAGAAGATCTACGACCTCCTCGAAGTGTCCTTCGACCACTGGTACGGCGAGAGTTATTACAACGACCGCCTCGCCCCGCTCGTCGATGATCTCCTCGCCTCCGGCATCGCCGAGGTC
Organism: Verrucomicrobiales bacterium; assembly: GCA_023253615.1. GTDB lineage: Bacteria > Verrucomicrobiota > Verrucomicrobiia > Verrucomicrobiales > DEV007 > Arctic95D-9. Next base: position 12,663 of record JALRFZ010000080.1, read on the forward strand.
TCCGAGGGTGCCGTCTGCGTCTTCTTCCGCGATGACGAAAAGCTCGCCGACAAGCCCGCCATCATCCGCAAAAGCGACGGCGGTTTCCTTTACGCCACGACCGATCTCGCCACGATCGACTTCCGCATCCAGGAGCTCGGTGCCGATGCGATCTGGTATGTCGTGGGCGCGCCGCAGCAGCTCCACTTCGAGCAGATCTTCACCATCGCGAAACGCCGCGGGCAGGACGCCGATTTCCGCCACATCGCCTTCGGGAGCATTCTCGGGAAAGACCGCAAGATGCTGAAGACCCGCTCGGGCGACACCGTACAACTCGCCGACGTCCTCGCCGAATCGATCGAGCGCGCCCGCGCCATCATCGAGGAGAAAAATCCGGAATTGCCCGAAGAGGAGAAAGCCGCGATCGCCCGAGTCATCGGGATCGGTTCGGTGAAGTATGCGGAGTTGAGCCAGTTCCGCATGACGGACTACATCTTCGACTGGGACACCATGCTCAGCCTGAAGGGCAACACCGCGCCCTACCTCATCAACGCCTACGTGCGGACCCGTGCCATTTTCCGCAAGCTCGGCAGCGGCTTCGGGAGCAGCAGCGGCGAACTCGTCCTCACCGAAGAAGCGGAAAAAGAACTGCTCCTCAAGCTCGCCCAATACGCCGAGATCGTTCCCACCATCCTCGAAGACTTCCGCCCGAACGCCCTCGCCGCCTACCTCTACGAAGTGGCCACGACCTACCACCAGTTCTGGGAGGCCTGCCCCGTGCTGAAGGTCGAGGGCGACATCCGCCACACCCGTCTCGCCCTGTGCGAACTGACCGGCCGCGTCCTCCGCCACGGACTCGGGCTGCTCGGCATCGGCACGACCGAGCGGATGTGAGATCCTGACAAATACCCCATTCCTCCTTTGGACGCCCCGCTCAAAGACCTGCTCGCGCATCTGAACGCCTCCCTCCTCGGCGCGGAGACGGCCGTGCATGAGCTCGTCGCGGCCCTGCTCGCGGGAGGTCACGCCCTCATCGAAGGCCCTCCCGGCGTCGGCAAGACGACCTTGGCCAAGACCCTCGCCACCTCCATCTCCGGGACTTTCAAACGGGTGCAGTTCACCCCCGACCTCCTCCCCGCCGATCTTGTCGGTTATTCCATCTACCGGCAGGACCGCCAGGGATTCGAGTTCATCGAAGGCCCCGTCTTCACCAATCTCCTCCTCGCCGACGAGATCAACCGCACCAGCCCCCGCATCCAGAGCGCCCTGCTCGAGTGCATGAACGAGGGACAGGTGACCGTCGATGGCGTGACGAGGCCGCTCCCCGAAGTCTTCCAGGTCGTCGCGACACGCAACAACCGCCACCGTGCCGGCACCTTTCCCCTCCCCGCCCCCCAGCTCGACCGCTTTCTCGTTTCCATCGAGATGAGCCTGCCCGACAGCACCATCCGCGCCGGCATTCTCAAACAACATGCCTCCCGGCTCGCCGCGGGCGGGTCCGACGGAGCCGGCGAAGCGACCGCCACGGGCATGACTGGAATCGATCTCGCCCAGGTCGGGTCGTGGCAGCGCCAGGTCCGCGGACTGCCCGCCTCCGATGCCATCTTCCGCTACGTGATCCGCCTCTGCGACGCAATCCGCCATCATCCCGAACTCGATACCGCCATCAGCAACCGCGGAGCCCTCGCCATCATGCAGGCCGCCCGCGCCATGGCCTTCCTCGAGGATCATGAAGCCGTCTTTCCCGAGGATGTGAAGCGCGCCTTCCTCCCCGCCGTGCTCCACCGCGTCGAAGCCGGGGAAGGCGAATTCGATCGCGATGGCGCCTCCAACCGTCGCGCCGCCCTGCGCCTGCTGCTCGGGGAGATGCTCGAGACCGTCGCGGTGGATTGAGAACCGACCCGCTGCCACCGGAATCAGCTCGGGCGATCGCGCGGAAACGGCGCGATTTGTCTTGTCTGGGAGAAGCCCGGCGTTACAATCTCCATAAACTTCTCCTTCCCGAATGAAGACCGTGCCCCTTCCTCTTGTCATCGTTCTCGCCATCGGCCTGCTCGCTCCGCTCGCTCCCGAGGCCAATGCCGCCGCCTCCACCGGCTATCAGAAAAAGCTGCTCCGCCTGCACAACGAGGCGCGCAAACAGCGCAACAAACCGCCCCTGCGGCTCCGTGGCACCCTCAGTGCCGCCGCCGTCAAGTATGCCATCGTGATGGATCAGAACGATCACTTTGATCATGTCGGTCCCGCCCCTGAAAACACCACCTTCGATCAGCGCATCCAGGCCGAGTGCGCCGACTGCTTCAAGACGATGGGCGAAAACATCGCCTTCGGGCAGAAGAACGAGGCTGCCGTCACCACCGCGTGGATGAAATCCCCGGGGCACCGGCGGAACATCCTCAACCGCAGCTTCCGCTTCGTCGGATTCGGTCGCGCCGGCTCCGAACCCTACTGGGTAACCAATTTCGGCGGATGACCTCCGCGCGGCGACCGCTGCGAACCCGCGACTCCCGCTGGGCGGGCGGCCTTTCCCGCGCCCTGCTGGGACTAGGCCTGCGCTCGAACCAGGTCTCCGTCCTCAGCGTCGTCTTCGCCGCGGGAGCCGCGGCGGTGGCCCTCGTGTTTCTCTCCCGTGGTGAGGGGCCCGCGTGGCTCCTCTGGGTCCTCGCCGCGGTGGGCATCCAGTTGCGCCTCCTCTGCAACCTCATGGATGGCATGCTCGCCGTCGAAGGCGGTTTGAAAACGCCGGATGGCGATCTCTACAACGAGTTTCCCGACCGACTCTCCGACCCGTCTCCTCGGCTGGCTCTGCGCCATCGGCGCCCTCCTCGTCGCCGCGATCCGGCTCCATGGCGCCCCCCCTGACAGGACAACACGACTTCCGCGGCCCCATGGCGAAACCCCATCGCATGGCCCTTGCCACCGGTGCCTGTCTCCTCATGGCGGGACTGGATCTCACGGGCGGAACCGCGCGGGAAATCGCGCCGCTGCCCTGGATTCTCGGCTTGCTTCTCGCCGGAATCGTCGTCACCATCGTGCGCCGCCTCGTCGCCCTCTCCCGGGTGCTCCACGGGCGCTCCCGATCCTGATGCGTTCCTTTCTCGCCGCTCTCGTCCGCCTCGCCACCGGAGTCCGTCTCCTCCCGGCCACTCCCCATGGCACCGTGCCCGCGATCTACTTCGCGAACCATGCCAGCCACATGGATTTTGTCGTCGTCTGGGCGGCTCTGCCCGACGAGGTGCGCGAACTGACCTCCCCCGCCGCGGCGGAGGACTACTGGGCCGCGACCCGCCTGCGGCGCTGCATCGCCTGCGAGCTGTTCCGCGCCGTCCTCATCCCGCGGAAGGAGGTGAACCGCGGCAACCACCCCGTCGAGCGTCTCGGCGCCGCCCTCGGGGCCGGCCGGTCCGTCATCCTTTTTCCCGAAGGCACCCGCTCCGTCGATGGCGGAACGATGGAATTCAAATCCGGTCTCGATCACCTCGCACGTCGCTATCCTGACATTCCCCTCATTCCCGTGCATCTCGAGAATCTCTCGCGCATCCTCCCGAAAGGCTCGCGCCTGCCCGTACCCCTCATCGCCCAAGCCCGCTTCCTGCCGCCGATGCAGCTCCAGCCCGGCGAGCCGAAGCCCGTCTTCCTCGCCCGCGCCCGCGCCGCCCTCGAGGGCACGGAGCACCCCTGACCTCCGCCCATGGATCCCGAAACGAAACGACTCCTCGGCCTCGTCGGCGGCATCCTCGTGATCGCCTCCATCATCGGTTTCATCCTCTCACGGCGCGCGCGCTCGGACGCTGCCAAGGCCACGATCGCGAACCTCAACGCCCGCATCCGCTCGTGGTGGGTCATGGCCGCGATTTTCAGCGCCACCATCCTTCTCGGTCCCACCTTCACCACCGTCCTCTTCGCCCTGCTCTCCTTCCTCGCGATGCGCGAGTTCATCACCCTCACCCGCACCGACCGCGCCGACCACGAGGTGCTCTTCCGGGCCTTCTTCATCATCCTGCCATTGCACTATCTCCTCGTCGGGATCGGCTGGTACGGGATGTTCACCATCTTCATCCCCGTCTACGCCTTTGCCTTCATCCCCTTCCGCCGCGTCCTCACGGGAGAGACGAAAAACTTCCTCGCCAACACCTCGCGCATCCAGTGGGCGCTCCTCATCTGCGTTTATGCGGTCAGCCACATGCCGATGATCCTGGCGCTGCCGCTACGCGATTAAGAAGGCGAAAATGCGAAGCTACTCTTCTTCTTCGTCCTCACCGTGCAGCTCAGCGACGTGCTCCAATACGTCTGGGGCAAGACCTGCGGGAAACGCCCCGTCGCCCCGCGCGTGAGTCCGCACAAGACCTGGGAGGGCACCGTCGGCGGGATCGGCACCACCGTGCTCATCAGCAGCCTGCTCTGGTGGGCGACTCCGTTCTCCCCCTGGCAGGCGGGCCTGATGGCGCTGCTCATCTGCCTCGCCGGCTTCTTCGGAGGCCTCGTCCTCTCCGCCATCAAGCGCGATCTCGGCGCGAAGGACTGGGGAGGCTCGATCGCCGGCCACGGTGGCTTTCTCGATCGCATCGACTCCCTCTGCTTCGCCGCGCCGCTCTTCTTCCACATCACCGGCTTCTGCTTCGGCACCGGGATGGATCCCCGTCCGCCCGACTGGATCCTCGAGTGGCTCGGGCGGTGAGGATTTTCCCTTTCCATCGCCGCCGCGGAGCCGATACTGGAGGGGCAAGACCACGTCGTGAACTTCGAACTCAAAAAGAAAAAGTTCTATCCCGTCCGGGATTCCCTCCTGCCCTATCTTCGGGAGTACGGGCGCCTCCTCCAGGTGCCGCCCATCTACGAGGAACTCCACCGTTTTTCCCAGCTCTTCCCCCTCTACGACCGCGAAGGCCAGGACACTCTCTGGAAGACCGCCTTCTACGAACCCGGCATCCGCAAGGAACTCTCGCGCCATCTCATCCAGATCTATTCCCTGCTGAAAACCAACGAGCTGCGCTCGCGCGAGCACCTCGTGCTCGAGCGCGTCGATTTTTGTGATTTCGGGAATTCGCGCCCCTTCCGCATCCGCATCGTCAACCAGTTCAACGACAACTACGACCACTTCTACGTGAAGATCGCCGATGCCTCGCGGATCTACGGGCTCGAGCTCGAGCACGTCCTCTCGCCGAACCGCATCAACTACCTCGTCAACGGCAACACCCTCATTGAGGAACACATCGCCGGCGTCCCCGGCGACGTCTTCATCCACCAATACTTCGACCGGCCCGAGACCAACCGCGTCCGCGTCGCGAAGGAATTCGTGAAGTTCAACGAGCGCAGCTTCATCCGCCTCCTCGGCGACATGCGCGCCTATAATTACGTGGTCGACATCACCCCCGATTTCGAAGACGCCCAATACCGGGTGCGGGCGATCGATTTCGACCAGCAGTGCTACGAGGGCGCCAAGGAAATGTACCTGCCCCAGACCTTTCCCGAGAACCAGCCCGTCGTCGAACTCTGCACCACGCGCCTGAATTACCTGACGATGCGCCAATACCAGGACGAGGAGCGCACCCTCATCGAACGGCGCTGCCAGATCGCCCACAACCGGCTCGACGCGCTCTGGGCCGCGATGTGCCGCGAGGAGATCGCGCCCGAAGAGCATGTCCTCCGTCTCCGCGACGGGCTCAACCAATACCACGAAACCACCGCCTTTTCCGGCTGCGAGACGATGGGCCAGCTCGTGCGGATGAACCTTGACGTTTCGCTGGCAAAAACCAACACTTGAGCCAAGCTGGACAAGTGTCCGATCCTCCGCGTCCGACCCCTTTCCGAACCGTTTTTTTCTCCGCTTGTTTATGAATTCCACCTCCGATACGGCGCCCGCCGACAACGCGTTCTCGCACCACACCCAGTTCCTCAAGGCCTTCTTCCGCAGCTCCGCCCACGTCGGCGCGATCGCCCCGAGTTCCGGCCAGCTCTCCTCCCTCATCGCCGACACCCTCGACTGGGATCGCGTCGAGTGCGTGATCGAATACGGTCCGGGCACCGGCGTCGTCACCGAGGAGATCGCCCGCCGCCTCAAGGGCCGTACCCGGTTTTTCGCGATCGAGCGGGATCCCTCCCTCGCCGCCATCACCCGCCGCCGCTGTCCCCACATCGAGGTGATCGAGGATTGCGTCACCCGCGTCCCCGAGCTCTGCCGCGAGCGCGGCATCGGGAAGGTCGATGCCATCCTCAGCGGTCTGCCCTGGGCCTCCTTCCCCGAGTCGCTCACCTCGGATATCCTCGACGCCACCTTCGAAGTGCTGCCCGAAGGCGGACAATTCGCCACCTTCGCTTACTGGCAGGGCCTCCTCCTCCCCGGCAGCCGCCGCTTCCGCCGCCTCCTCCGCGAGCAGTTCGGTTCGGTCGAGCGCAGCGAGACCGCGTGGCGCAATCTGCCGCCCGCCTTCGTCTACCGCTGCGTCAGGTAAGAGGGTCATATGCCCGACCCGACAGGGTCAGCTCGGATCGCTCAGCGCGTAGCGTTTCCGCCAGCTCTCCGGGATCGCGAGCCGCAGGCCGTAGAGGTAACGGATCAGTTGCCCCTGGTGGGCCGCCTCGTGTTCCAGCCAATCGAGCAAAAAGCCCTGCTGCGCCGCCGAAAAGCCATCGATCAGGGGAAAGACATCGCGGGCCTCCGTCGCCGACCTCGCCAAGGCCGCCAAGACCGATTCCTTTTCCAGCGGCGCCGCGAGCGAACACGAAAAGCCGGCCCATCCTCCCGTCCGGATCGCGAGGGTGTAGCTCTCGCGCGCACCCACGACACACCAGAGCTGCAGCCCGATCGCGTTCGAGGGCAGGCCGGGCAACGATTCCCCGAGCGCCGCCTCGTCGAGCGAAGCGACGAAGTCGTCGTAGAGCGCGAAGGAACGCTCGAGCCGCGAAGCGAGGACGGTGGCGAGGGACATCACGGTCGATCGTGGCAGAAAGAGGCGGACTTGTCACGCCTGTCATGCCAAACCGCTTTACAAGCTCCCGCCGGATTCTTTACCCTCACCCCATGACCTCCATCCCCCCGCTTCCCGCCCATGCCTTCCGTCCCCGCAATGGGGCGATCCTGACGACCGGCATTCTCCTCGGGATCACCGGCCTGATGCTCGGCGGATCGGGAGCGATGACGATGGTGCAGACCCTCATGATGGGCCAACTCGCCAAAACCGATCCCAAGGCGATGAGCGAGTTCGGCGGGATGCAGGACATGATGTGGACGGCCTCGATCGCGAATCTGGTGATCTACGGCGGCCTCGGACTCCTCTTCCTCGCGGTGGCATACGGGTGCTTCGCCGGTCGCCGCTGGGCGCGTCCCTTCGCCCTGACCCTGGCCTGGGGATGGATCTACATGGGAGTGGCGATGTTCCTCTCGCTGGCGGTGATGATGGGAGGAATGC
>JALRFZ010000158.1 GCA_023253615.1 Verrucomicrobiales bacterium
AGATCTCGGCGAGCCCGTCGAAGCCGATTTCCTTCAGCGCTGCGACGATGGGCACGTAGTCGAGCGAACCAAATCCGGGGAGTTGTTTCAATTCCTCCTCCTTCGGCATCTGCTGCTTCGAGGAGAGGTGATATTCCTGGAAGTAGATGAAGGGAAGGTTCTCCTTGCCGCAGTGGCGGATCAGGGCGGGGATCTGGTCGACGGCGTCGTGCAAATGGTGCGGTGCGAAAGCGATGCCCACGGCCTTCGAGGGATTCAGATCGGCGAAGTAGCGGATCGAATCGGGCGAGGAAAGCATCGAGCTCTTGTGGTTCTCGATCGCCATGGTCACCCCGAGTTCCTCGGCGAGTTCATAATGCGGCTTCAGCTTTTCAAAGAAGGCCGTCACCTGCGCCTTGGCCTCGGCACCCGAGACATCGGCATCGCCCATCTTCCCGGAGCCGCAGACGGTCATGATCCCGCCGTTCTTCTTCACCCAGCGGAGCTCGTCATCCTGCTTGAAAGGTCCGAGCGGGTAGCAGGTCGAGACCGACATCGGCACGCCGTGTTTCTTCAAGAGAGCCTGGAAGGCCTCGTCGCCCATCTCCGTGATCTGCTCGCGCTGGGTCGCGTGGACCTTGCGCCAGATATCGACGGATTCGGCGCCCGCCTTCTTCACCTCGCCGAGCACCGTGTCGACGGGCATGTCGCCATACATGGCCGATGAGAGCACGTAACGGATTTTGAAATCCCCCGCTTCCGCCGCGCGGATCGCGGAGGGAACCATCAGGGTGGAGCCGATCAGCCGGCAGGCATCGCGTCGATTCATGGGATCGGGGGTTGGGATTTGGGGCGTTTGTCAGGACCGCTTCGCGGCCTCCTCCTCGAGCATCTTGATCCACGGTCCCACGTAATGGCCGTTGTCGTGGAAGGTCCGGCCCGAGACGAGGTTGCCGTCGATGACGCAGGGCTCGTTCACGTAGATGCCGCCACAGATTTCGAGGTCGAACTTGCACTTCGCCACCGTGGCCATGCGGCGTCCGCGGACGCGATCGGCGCGCGCCGGGATCTCGACCCCGTGACAGACGCTCGCGCAGGGTTTGTTCTGGTCGAAGAACCACTGGGTCATGCGGATGAGGTCCTCGTCCTCGCGGATGTATTCGGGAGCGCGGCCGCCGGAGAAGAGAATGCCGAGATACTCCTCGGGATTCACTTCGGAGAAGGCGAGGTCGGCCTTGATCTGATAGCCTTCCCACTCCCGGGTGATCGTCCAGCCGGGACGCACCTCGTGCATCACCATCTGGTAGATCCGCTTCTCCGGCGCGATGACGACGGGCTGGATCTTCGCCTCCTGGAGACGGTAGAAGGGATAGAGGGTATCGACGGTCTCGGTGGCATCACCGACGACAATGAGCGCTTTTCCAATGAAGTCTGACATGAGGCGAGGATAGCGGGTTTGCCGGGATTGTCACTACACATCCGCGCTCCCGATCCTCAGGTTTTTCGTCACAACGACCGACGGGATCGCGTGATCACCGGGCGGCGTTCAAGGTCTCGAGCACGATCGCGCGATCGCCCGCCAGCGCAGCCGCGACATTGAGGACCAAGCCGGGAAAAATCCGGCTCTCGATGCATCCGTCCACGACCGGCAGAGGGCGATACTCGTCTTCATCCAGCACAAACCACTCGATGACCTCATCGATGACGCGCCACAGCAGATATTCACGGACACCGGCACGGCGATAGCTCACCAACTTCTCCCTGGCATCGCGGGAAACACTGCTCGCGGCGACCTCGACGACCAGCTCAGGAGGACCGGCGAGATATCCCGATCCGTCAATCGAGGTTTTGCCGCCGTGAGCCGGGTCGAGAATCAGCACGGCATCGGGCTGCATGACATCATCGGGGCCAAGACGGACCGTGAGGTTGGTGGCACATTGCAAATGCGGACGATAGGCCGCGTAGGTCCCCAACCACGTCTGGATCAGGTTGTCGGGAACACCATGGAAATCAAGTCGAACAGGTGAGGCCATAAAAACGATTCCTTGAACAAGCTCCGCCTTCTTCACTTCGGGCATGCCCTCGAAGCGTCGCAGGAATTCCCTCGCGCCCAAATGATCGCCATTCTCCAAGGGCGGGAGAATCCGGACCGGTGGAACCGCAGGTTCCCGGACGATGGAACTGCTCGACATAAAGGGAGCTTAGAGCCAATCCGAGCCTTTGTCGAGTCTCTCCGCCCTCCATGCATCGGCATCGGATTGACAATCACGACCCACGGCGTAGCCTGCGAATCTTTCAGGTTTTTCGTCACCGTGAAATCCCCTTCCTCCAGTCCGGTGAAACGGGTCGCGATTCTCGTCGAGACAACCCGCAGCTACACGCGAGACCTGCTTTCGGGCGTCTCGCGCTACCTCCAGAGCCACGGAACCTGGTCGACTTTCCTCGAACTGCGCGCCTTCGAATCGTCCGTGCCGCCATGGCTCGCCGGATGGGATGGAGACGGCATCCTCACGAGAACCCACAGCGCCGAGATGGCCAAGGCGATCCGCGCCGCCGGCGTGCCTACCGTGGAACTGCGCTCCACCAAACACACCGCCGGCCTCCCCTTCATCGGGATGGACAACGCCCTCATCGGTCAGACGGTCGCCGAACATTTCCTGAACCGCGGCTACCGGCGCTTCGCCGCCTACACGCTCGATACGGAGGAGTTTTTCCGCGAGCGGGTCAGCAAATTTGTCTCCCGTGTGAAAGATGCCGGATCGGCCTGCACGCTCCTCCCGGCACAGGGCGAATCGACGCCGCACGACTGGGAATCCCACCAGAAGCGCCTCATGCATTGGCTGGAGTCGCTCGAAAAGCCGGTCGGCATTTTTGCGGCGAATGATCAGCTCGCCGTCCGCCTCCTCGACGCCTGCCGCCGTGCCGCGATTGCCGTGCCGGAAGAGGTGGCGGTCGTCGGGTGTGAAAATGAAGAGACTCTCTGCGAATTCGCCTCCCCTGCCCTGACGAGCGTGCGTTTCGACGGCCTCACCGTGGGATGGAAGGCGGCGGAACGACTCGACCGGCTCATGCGCGGGGAGAAGGACGACGGCCGCCCGATTCTCGTGCCGCCGAAGGGCATCGAAGTGCGCGCGTCGTCCGATGAATTCGTGATCGAGGATCCCGTGGTGCTGCGGGCCGCGCGTTTGATCCGGGAGAGGGCCTTCGCCGGCCTGACCGTGGCGGAGCTCTGCGACGAACTCGGAGTTTCCCGCAGCACCCTCGA
>JALRFZ010000199.1 GCA_023253615.1 Verrucomicrobiales bacterium
CGGTCGAGCAGGATGAGAAAGTTCCCCACTCCGGGCGCGAGCCAGACCCAGAGGACGAGGCCGAGCCAGAGGATCGCAAAGATGCCGGCATAGAGCGGGCTGATCGTCTCGAGGTAACGCCGCGAGATCTGGTAGGCGAAATAAATCCCGAGAATGATGATCCATTGCTTCCCGCCGGTGAAGCGCTGCATGAAAAAGCAGTAGGAAAGGTAGGCCCGGTAGAAGACGGAGCGTGCCCGGAAGGATTCGATGAGTCCCTCGCGGGCGGCGTCGGACCCGGGATCGAGGCGCAGCGCCTCGCGGAAATGGGTCTCGGCCTGGCGCCGGTCGCCACGGTGGAGGGCCGACCATCCCGCGTTGACGTGGGCGAAACTGTCCTCCGGATCCGCCTCGAGGAGTCGGGCGACGGCCGCGGCGTTGAGCTCGCTTTTCCCCTGGAGCCTCAGGGTGTGGGCGAGGAGATTCGCGGCCATCGCGTTGTCAGGATCGGCCGCGAGAGACCGCCTGCTCCACTCCTCGCCATCGGCCCATCGCTCCATCGAGCACCAGGCGGCGGCTTTCGCGGCGAGGGTGAAGGAATCCGCGGGATCGAGGGCAAGGGCGCGGTCGACCGACTCGAGCGCCTCGCGGCCGCGGCGCAGGTCGGAGAGGATGAGGGAGCGCAAGGCGTGGTAGAAGGGCTCGTCGGCGCGGAGGCGGATGGCGGCGTCGATCGATTCCAGCGCGGCTTTCTTTTTTCCCGTCTGGTGCATCTGGCAGAGCGCGAGCCGGCCGAGGACGAAATCGTTCTCCGGCTCGCGGGCGAGCACGCCGTAGAAGCAGGCCTCGGCTTCCTCCAGCCGGCCCTGATCCTGCAATAACAATCCGTGCGCCAGTTCGCTCATGCCTGAATGGGGATCGCCCTCGCGTTTCAACAGGAGGGAAATCCCGCTTGCCCTTACTTCTGGATGCCGAGGTAATGGAGGATGTCGTCGTAGAAGCCGCTCTGGTTCGCATAGAGCGCGTAGTTGCGCGCGCTCTCGAACCATTTCCGGGTGCTGGGCTTTACGTTTTTCGCGGCACGGAGGAGATCTTTCTGGGTCACCGGCACGATTTTTCCGGTCCGCATGGCCTCGGCGAGGGCTCCCTCGATGGCCTGGTCGAAGACGGCCTTGAGATCGGCGCCTGAAAAATCCTTCACCTTTTTTGCGAGCGCGGCGGGATCGAGCCCCGCGACGGGTTTGCCCTCGGCCATGAGGCGGATGATCTGATCGCGGGCCGGCTCGTCGGGCGGCGGCACGAAGATGAGACGGTCGAAACGACCGGGGCGCAGAAAGGCGGAATCGAGATGCCAGGGCGCGTTCGTCGCCCCGAGGACGAGGACGCCTTCATTCTTCGACGACTCGCTGTCGAGTTCGGCGAGAAATTGGTTGATGAGGGTGCGCCCGGCCGAGGTGCGCATGTCCTTGCGATCGGCGGCAAGGGCGTCCACCTCGTCGAAAAAGAGCACGGCGGGTGCGTTGCGACGGGCCATCTCGAAGATCTCGTGGAGCTTCTCCTCGGATTTGCCGATCCACATGTCGAGGATCTGGTGCAGCCCGACGCTGAGGAATTTCGCACGGATCTCGCCGGCGGTGGCACGGCTGATGAGGGTCTTCCCGCAGCCGGGCGGGCCATACAGGAGGACGCCGCCCCCCGCCTTCTTGCCGTAGGCCTCGAAGAGCTCGCGGTTTTCCATCGGGTAGAGGATCTTCATGCGGATGTCCTCCTTCACCGCCTCCATCCCGCCGACCCGGTCGAAGTCGATGCCGGGGCGCTGCTCGAACTCGATCTCGAGATCGTTGTCGTCGAAAGGATCGTCGTCGAAATCGTCGTCGTCGAAGTCGGGATCATAAAAGGCCGAGGCCTGGCGGTCGGCATTCCGCTGGGGGGTGGGCTCGCGCGGCTCCTCGATGGTCCGGTGCCCTCCGGCCTGGCGGATGCGCTTGAGGAGATCCTCGTTTTTCACCGAGGGATCGAGCCCGACACCTCGCTCGTAAAACTCGCGGGCTTCCCGGGCCCGGTTTTCGTTGAGGGAGAATCCGGCCCGCAGGATCCAGGCCGGGGCGTAGCCGGGGTGCTCCGCGCAGACCTGCTCGAGCCGGAGGATGGCCTCCGAGCCGCGGCCCTCGAGATCGAGGAGGCGGGCGATCTGCACCCGCGCCTGGGCATTGGCCGGATCGACGCGCAGCGCCGATTCATAGGTCTCGCGGGCCTCGTCGAAGCTGAACTGTTCGAGGTAGGCCTCTCCGAGCATGAGGAGCAGGGGCACGTTCTCGGGGGAAAACGCGAGGGCCTGCTTGAGGGAGGGGATGTCGGCCATGGTGCGAAGATGCTGGGGTGGGAAAGAAAGGCGAATCGACGGAGGGAAGCAAGTAACTTGGCAAAAGCTTTTTTTGCCGGCGGATCGTCGAATCGGACGGTCTCCCCGCGACGACGGCGATTGACGACACCGGGGGGCAGATGGTCTAATGACGCTCCGCCTCACCCCGGCCGATGTTTTTTTCCCCCCAGCGATTGATCCCCCCTCTCCGCGCCGCGTTCGTCTCCCGCGGGGCCGGTCTCTTCTGCCTTATCCTCTGCGCCACCGCACCGGCATCGGAGGCACCTCTCCTCCGCATCGCGTTCGAGGAAAACGCGGTCGTGGTATCGGGCCGGGTGCGGACGGAGGCCGAGGTCGCCGCGCTCGCGGAAGCACTCAAAGGGGCGCGCCCCGATCTCGTCCCGGATCTGGCCGCTCTCTCCCTCGATCCCTCGGTGCCGCTGACGGATCTCGGTGAAATGCCGAGCCTGCTGGCCGAGCTCGGCCTCTCCACCCACGAAGGCCGCCTCGAACTCTGGGAGGACCGCCTCGTCATCGGCGGTCTCACCGACAGCCTCGTCACCCAGAGCGCCCTCCGCATCCGCGCGGAGCCTTTTTTGAAAGGACGCTCCCTGCACAACCGACTCTGCATCGTCGGCACCGACGACCTGCCGAAGATCGCGGTCTCGCTCTCGGGGGCGAAAGTGGATCCGCAGATGGCGGCACCCGCGGCCACCCCGGTGATCCCACCCACGGGAGGATTTGAATCGTCCGGACTTTCCTTTTCGAAGCTGCTCGCCGTGATCCGGCTGCCCGGCCAGATCGACCGCCTCGCGGGCAGGACCGCGGCCGCCCCGGCTCCGCCCGCCGGCTTGCGCGCGGAGCCGCTCGGGCCTGCCGAAACCTCCGCGCCGGCGGCACCGACGGCGACGATGCCCGCCACGCCCCTCACCGCCACGCCGGTGCAGACCTTCGAGACGCTCACCCCGGTGCTTTTTTCCCGGAATTCCTTCCTTCTCCAGGCGAATCAACAGGCCACGATCGAGGGGCTCGTCAAACATCTCCGTTCCCCCGCACGACGCGGCGCCCCGGTCCGGATCGAGGCGGTGAAAGCCAGCGGCGGCTCCACCGCCTTCAACGAATATCTCTGCGAACGCCGTGCCGCCGAGGTGGCGCGCTTTCTCAGCGAAGGCGGGGTCGATCCCGCGCTGCTGCGGACCAAGTCGGTGGAATCCTCCTCACCCGTCGACAGCGGGGAGGTCCGTCTCTTCGTCGAGATCCTGCCTCCGGAACCGGAGCCGCAACCCGATCCGACATCGGACACCGGCGATGCCGCGCCCCGCGCTGCCACCCCAGCGACACCTCCCGCCTCACCAGCTCCGGCGTCCACCGCTCCCTGAAACGGTAA
>JALRFZ010000200.1 GCA_023253615.1 Verrucomicrobiales bacterium
CCCCGGCCTCCCGCAGCGCCTTGCTGACGATCGCGGTCCATTGCGCGTAGCCTTCGGGGCTGAGGTGGAGGCCGTCGGCTTTGAACCACGAGGCCGCGGGCATGGCTCCCTCCGGTCCGAGCATGGGGGTGGCGACATCGACGAAGAAAAGACCGGGAGTGCCCGCGCAATGGGCCTGGATGGCCTCGTTGACCTCGCGCATGGCGGGCCAGAGATTCCAGCGTTTCACGCTCGGTTTGACCGCGAGAATCAACACCGGCACTCCGGGGTGGGCCTTTTGCGAGAGGGCGGCGAAGGTTTTGAAATCCTCCACGACCCGGGCGGGGGTGTGGCCGCGGCTGATGTCGTTGTCGCCCGAGTAGAGGATGACGGCGCGCGGCCGGTAGGCGGCGACGAGCCGGTCGAAATGATGGATCGCGTCGGGCAGGGTGGATCCGCCGAAGCCGTTGTTGAGGAGCTTTTCACCGGGCCACGAGGCCGGGAGATCCCACATGCGGATGGTCGAGCTGCCGACGAAGAGCAGGGCTCCTTCCGGGGCGGGTGTCGTGGCATCGCGTTTGGCGAAGGCGGCGATGTCGGCATCCCATTTGGCCGGGTCGAGGGGGGCGGGTTCGTCGGCGCGGAGGAGAGTGGCGGTGCCAAGGGAAAGCGAAAGGGAGAGCGCGAGCGCTGGTTGCACGAGGAACAAAAAGCGGCGTTTCATGGGATGCGGGAGGGGCAAAATGCCCTGCTTTCGTGCCCATTCAAATCCGCGAAGGCGGGGTGCTTGCGTTTTCAGCGAGGGCGGCGAGGGTGGCCCCCCGCCCATGGGAGAAACGGATCCAAACACCCGCGAACCGATCGACGTCGAAGCCATCCTCGAGGCTCTCGAGAGTGGCGAGACCGAACAGATCGTCGCGATCGCGAAAGAGGCCCACCCCGGCGACGTCGAGGTGGCTTTCGAGCGTCTCGAGGACGAGGACCGCGAGCAGGTGCTGGATCAACTGCCGGCCGAGGTCTTGTCGGCCTGGGCCGATTATCTCCCGGCCTCGGACGTCGAGCACCGTCTCAACACCCTGCCGGAGACGGAGCGCCGCGAGGTGCTCGAATCGCTCTCGGATGACGAGCTCGTCGATTTTCTCCAGGAGGTCGACGAGGAGGACCGCGGGCAGTACATCCAGCGGCTCGATGAGGAGACGCGGCAGATCTCCGAAGATCTCCTGAAGTATCCCGAGGAAAGCGCCGGTGGCCGCATGACGAAGGCGATGGCGGTGGTGCCCGTGGGTCTCACCGTGAAGCAGGCCCTCGAAGTGCTCGAATCGATCCGGGAAGAGGCCGAGCTGCTCAGCCGCATCTACGTCGTCGACGAGCACCGCCGCATCCTCGGAAAGCTGCGTCTGCGCGATCTCGCCTTCAGCAAATGGGATACCGAGATCGCCGCGCTGATGGATTCCGACCAGATCTCGGTCAACGCCCTCGCGGACCAGGAGGAGGCGGCGCAGATGATCGCCCGCTACGACCTCATGGCCCTGCCCGTGGTCGATGACGAGGGACGCCTCCTCGGCGTCATCACCCACGACGACGCCCTCGAGATCCTCGAGGAGGAATCGACCGAGGACATGGAGCGGATCTCCGGCATCGGCGGCCAGAGCGATTTCGCCTACCTCCAGACCCCGGCGATGACGCATTTCCGCCGTCGTTTCGGCTGGATCCTGACGCTCGCTTTCCTCGCGTTGTCATCGGGGTTCGTGATCCACGCCTACGAGGCCGTCCTGACAAACTACTACATCCTCGCGCTCTACCTGCCCATGGTCGTGGCCGCGGGCGGCAACACCGGGGCGCAGTCGGCCACGATGGTGATCCGCGCGATGTCGCTCGGCGAGCTCGACACGCGCGAGTTCTGGCGCGTGATCTGGAAGGAGGGCCGCATCGGCTTCCTCCTCGGGACGCTCCTCGGGGTCTGTGTCGCGCTGCAGATCCAGTTCCTGATGCCGCCGGGCATGATCACCGGCTCGCTCACGCCGCTCTCCGTCGCGATCGTGGTGGGCTTCTCGCTGATGGCGCAGGTGCTCACCTCGACGCTGATCGGCGCGGCCCTGCCGATCGGGGCGAAAAAGATGCGGCTCGATCCCGCCGTCGTGGCTTCGCCCGCGATCACCACGGTGGTCGATGTGAGCGGATCGATCATCTATTTCACCCTCGCCGGTGCGATCTTCCGCTGAGGCCCGCCCCGGTCGCCGCGGCCTTCGTGCTTTGCGCGGATGCGCCGAGAATCGGCTTGTCGGGAAGGTGGCGCGGCCGTACCCGTGGGTGGGAGGATCGAGGCTCCCGGATGCCATGAAACGACTTGTTTTTCTGGTTTTGGCAGGCGGTGCGTCGGCGGGGCTGCCGCTCTTTTCGCAAGGGCAGGAGCTCCGCTACCGCGCCGAGATCTCCGCGGCCGATCGCGTCAATTCCCGTGGTGCGCCGCTGAAGACCTTGCGGGAGTTTCTCCGGCAGGATCGCTTCAACGTCCATGGCGGCCACCATCTCGACCCCGGCGACACGGCGGAACCGCGCTTCGGCTCCGTCGAGGCGCGGGGGCGGATCGATACCGCGCGGCTCGTCGTGCCTCCGGGGCTGGAGGGGCGTGTCATGCGCGGAGAGACGAGCCTGCTGGAGATCACCGTCACGGGCCAGGGGAGGGGACTCGTGATCCAGGTCGCGGAGGCCGGTGCCGCCCCCGTCGCGTCCACCGGCACGATGAAAGGCACGGAGCCCGCGCCGGCCGGCGATGTCGGGCGCACGGAGTCCGGGGCCGATCCGGCCGAGGCGCCGCCGCCGCCGCAGGGATTCCGGCTCGCCTACACCACGACGCTGGGCGGGGCCGATTGGATCGATTCCAACGCCGCCCCGCTTTCCCGTCTGCGCGACGTCCTGAAGCAGGATCGTGCCAACGTCAACCGCCTCGGCCGCGTCGATCCCGGCGACGAGCGCGATCCGATCTTCAACTCCGCGGGCGAGCG
>JALRFZ010000238.1 GCA_023253615.1 Verrucomicrobiales bacterium
AAGAGGATGAAGGGCAGCACGTACACGATCGTGCCCACCGCGAGCACCGCCGCCTCGGTGGCGCCGACCGAGATCGCGGCCCGCTTGCCCAGGCCGATCACCAACCACCGCGCGAGGTTGTCGTTCAAGACCGTCAGAATCCGCACGACCAGCACGGCCGGAAATCCGCCCGGGGTGAGGCGATTCGCGGCCGGTTCGGCGGGCGGTGGTGCGTTCAAGGTGTCGATTCGCCTGAAAGCTGGGGATCGGGGCCGAGACCGCCCCCGGATGGGCCCCGGATCGTTGCCGCTTTCCCAGTGTGACGGGCGGGGTGGCAGACTTTACCGGCAGGTTGAACGGGGTGCCAAGCGTGCGTATCCTCGGATGGGACGGCAATCCCCACTCCTCCTCGCGCCACGAATACCTCTTTTTCCTCGAGGCGCTGCATGCCTACCTCGTCCTGAACCACCCCGAATGGGATGGTGGCGAAGGGAAGTCGAAAGAGGCGACGCCCGCACCCACGGCGGCGGACCAGCTCACCGACGCGGGCGACAAGGCCGCGCCGGTGGAGGAATGAGCCGCGGAGCACCGCGGCCCGCGGGCAAGGATCACAGGATCATCCCCGCGGCGACCGTTTCGTTGGTCTGCGAGTCGATCAGGATGAAGCTGCCGGTGGCCCGGTTGCGACGGTAGGAATCGTAGAGCAAGGGGGCCGAGGTCCGGAGGCTGATGCGTCCGATCTCGTTGAGACGGAAGGTCTTGTCGTCCTCGATCTTGTGCAGGGTGTTGATGTTGATCTTATACTTCACCTCCTTGACGATGGCTTTGACCTCCTTCGTCGTGTGGCGGAGGTAATATTTCGCGTTCGGCTGCAGCTGGTTGCTTTCGGAGAACCAGCAGATCATCGCCTCGATCTCCTGATCCTTCTTCGGCGGATTGTTCGGCTTGGTGATCATGTCGCCGCGGCTGATGTCGATCTCGTCCTCGAGCGTGATCGTGCACGAGAGCGGGGCGAAGGCCGACTCCTGCGGACCGTCGAAGGATTCGATCGCCTTGATCTTCGTGGCGAAACCCGAGGGCTGCACCACGACTTCGTCCCCGGGACGGAAGACACCGCCGGCGACGCGTCCGGCGTAGCCGCGGAAATCGTGATACTCGTCGGAGTGCGGGCGGATCACCCACTGCACGGGGAAGCGCGCGTCGACGTGGTTGTGGTCCGAGCCGATGTAGACCGTCTCGAGATGGTAGAGCATCGTGGGACCCTCGTACCAGTCCATGTTCTTCGACTTGTCGACGACGTTGTCGCCGTGGAGGGCGCTGATCGGGATCGCCACCATGTCGACGATGTTGTCGAGGCGCGAGGCGAAGCGTTTGAACTCGTCGACGATCTCGTTGAAGCGCTTCTCGCTGTAATCGACCAGATCCATCTTGTTCACCGCGAGGATGACGTGGCGGATGCGGAGGAGGTCGGCGATGAAGGCGTGGCGGCAGGTCTGTTCGATCACCCCGAGACGGGCGTCGACGAGGATGATGGCGAGGTTCGCGGTCGAGGCGCCGGTCACCATGTTCCGCGTGTACTGGATGTGTCCGGGGGTATCGGCGATGATGAACTTCCGTTTCGGCGTCGCGAAGTAGCGGTAGGCCACGTCGATGGTGATGCCCTGCTCGCGCTCGGCGCGGAGACCGTCGGTGAGGAGGGCGAGGTTCACGTGCTCGTCACCGCGCTTCTTCGAGGTCGCCTCGACGGCGTCCATCTGGTCTTCGAAGGTGTTCTTGGAATCGTAAAGAAGGCGTCCGATGAGGGTCGATTTGCCGTCATCCACGCTGCCTGCCGTGGTGAAACGCAGCAGGTCCATGTGGAGGTAGCCTTCGTCGATGGGGATGTCCGTATGCATAAGGGGGGCGCCCTGCGGGCGGTAAAAGGTGGGAAGGTAAAAGGTAAAAAGTGGATGATTCGCGCCCCTCGGCGCGTTATTTGGAGCGGAGGGATCTGGCGAGGGATTCGATGCTCTTGGAGAGTTGCCGGGCTCGCTCCCGACGGGAATGCGCGACTTCCGGCGCGAGGTATTGGAGGTCTTCGGCGAGGTAAAGCATGGAGCGGACTTCGCCGCAGGATCCTTTGGCGATGTTGAGAAGGTGGGCGAACTCGGCGGCACCGTGGCGTTCGAAGCCTTCCGCGATGTTGTTCATCACGGACACTCCGGCTCGCTGGATCTGATCCCGATAGCCGAAGTCGCGTTCCGCAGGCATGCCGACTCCGAAGTCCCGGTACAGGCTCACCGCCTGGATCCGCGCATCCTGCCAGATCCTCAGGTCCTCGAACTCTTTGGCAAAGTCTTTCATCAAAGCTTTCTACCTTTTACTTTTTACCTTCCCACCTTTTACCGCGCCGCCCGAAGCGAACGCGGTGTGATCAGAAGTAGCCCTCTTTTTTTCTGTCTTCCATCGCGGTTTCGGAGCGCTTGTCGTCGGCGCGGGTACCGCGCTCCGTCTGGCGGGCGGCGGCGACCTCGGCGATGATCTCGTCGAGGCTGGCGGCGGTGCTTTCCACGGCGCCGGTGCAGGTGGCATCACCGACGGTGCGGAAGCGGATGACGCGTTCGGCGACGCGCGGCTTTTCCTCGTCGAGCAGCGGGATGAAACCGGTCTCGGCGTCGAGCAACTGGCCGTGGCGCTCGATGATGCGGCGCGTGTGGCTGAAGTAGAGGCTGGGCAGGGGAATGTTTTCCTGGCGGATGTATTGCCAGACGTCCATCTCGGTCCAGTTGCTGAGCGGGAAGAC
>JALRFZ010000294.1 GCA_023253615.1 Verrucomicrobiales bacterium
GACTGCTCTCAAACGCCTCGCCGAGAAATTCCGCGAGCGCCTGCCCGACCAAAAAGAGCGATCCTGCCACCAGCACCCGGCCGTCCTGTTCGATCGCCGCAGCCAAGGTCTCGGCTCGCGATACGGGCAGCTCGCCTCCGCCCGCTTCCGACAAGGCGGCTTCCATTTCATCGACGGAGAGACGGCGCTCGGACTTCACCGGCACGAAGGTGACGGATTCGATGATGGGCAGGAGCTCGCGGAAGATGCCGGCGACATCCTTCGTCGCGACCGCTCCGAAAACGAGGCGGGCTTTTTCATTTCCAAATTCACCAAGCCAGGTTTCGCGCAGCACGGCGGCGGCGGCGGGATTGTGGGCACCGTCGACAATCAGACCGGGCCGGAGTTGCTGGAATCGCCCCGGCCAGGACGTCCCGGCGACCGAGGCGCGGATGCCTTCGAGGGTGAGCCGTTTGTCCTCGAGCCGGCACGCGGCCTCGACGGCGAGGGCGGCGTTGCCACGCTGATGGGGGCCTTTCAGGCCGGTGGTCCAATCTTCCGGCAGCGGATGCGCCTCGAGACAGGGAATACCGAGCTGGAGGGCGCGGCGACCGACGACGTCGCGCGCGTCGGGATGGAGCTCGCCGATGATGACGGGCACACCCGGCTTGAGAATGCCCGCCTTTTCCCCGGCGATCTCGCGGATCGTTTCCCCGAGCCACTGCTGG
This sequence comes from Verrucomicrobiales bacterium, assembly GCA_023253615.1. Lineage (GTDB taxonomy): Bacteria > Verrucomicrobiota > Verrucomicrobiia > Verrucomicrobiales > DEV007 > Arctic95D-9. The sequence goes on from JALRFZ010000294.1 coordinate 708, forward strand.
TGGTCGAGTCCGATCGGGGTGATCACCGTCACCTCTGACTGCACCGCGTTGGTCGCGTCGAGCCGCCCGCCCATCCCGGTCTCGAGCACGATGACCTCGCAGCCTTCGTCGAGGAAATGCCGCATCGCGAGGGCGAGGCTGAGCTCGAAAAAGGTGGGATGATTTTCCCAATCGGCGACCCGCTCGCGCAGCCGGGTCAATTCGCGCACCACGACCTCCTCCGGGACCATCGTCCCGTTCACGCGGATGCGTTCGCGATAGGTGACGAGATGCGGCGAGGTGAACAGGCCGGTCTTCACCCCGGCGTCGCGCAGGATGCGCTCGGCCACGGCGCAGACCGAGCCCTTTCCATTCGTGCCCGCGACATGCAGCACGGCCGCCCCCGGACGATCGGGATCGATCCCGTCGTCGAGGAGGAGACGCCGCATGTTTTCCAGCCCCAGCTTGATGCCGAAGGTCTGGGTCGAATAAAGCCAGTCGATGGAGTCCGCGTAGTTCAAGCGCGGGGAATTACGGACAAACAAAAAGCCCTGTCCACGGGCAATCCGCGGACAGGGCTGGTTTGGAAAAGATCTTGGGTGAAGAGGTCCGCCGGATCAGAAGGAGACACGGGCACCGACCAGGACGGAGTGGCTCGTCGGATTTTCCTCCGTGGTGTTGCTGAAGTCTCCGAAGTCGGTGGTGAAGGTCGCTTCGTCGAGGACGAGGTAGCGATACTGGGTGAAGAGGGCGAGACGCTCGGTGACCGGGAAGTCCATCCCCGCGATGAGCTGCCAGGCGAAACCATCGTCGGTGGATCCGTATTGGATGGTGTCGATGTCACCGTCCATGGTCGTCCAGGCCCAGCCGATACCACCGCCGAAGTAACCGGTCGCGGATCCGAAGGGCACTTCCTTCAGGTAGTTCACCATCACCGTCTTGGTCGAGAGATCGAAATTCGCGGGCAGGGCGAAACCGGCATACTGGAGCGAATCCACGCCGTTGCTGAGGTAGGAACCCTCCAACTCGAAACGACTGCCGCCGAAGAGCCCCGAGTAGCGGCCGATACCACCACCGAAGGACCATCCGTTGTCGGTATCCCAGTTCATCGGGATGGAAGCCGGATCGAAGCCGTAGTGACCGTCATAGCCGGGAGGGCAATGCTCCTGCCAGTCGGAATCGAGGTCGAAGGCACCGTTGTTGTTCCAGGTGGAACCAAAGACAAAGCCACCGTAGCCGAAAACGTAACCACGATGGGCGCTGGAAGCGATCGGGGCCTTGGGAACGGGCGATTTCGAGCTCAGGCGGTATCCCGGGCCGGCATTCGCGATGTGGGAGGTCGCGACCAGAACGGTGGCGATGACAACGGAGAGGATTCTAATATTCAGCTTTTCCATAATTTAAATTTATTATAGTTTTTATGGAAAGGCAATTAGTAAACTAAAATTTTTATAAATCTGAATGATTTTTTAAAACCCGAACCACCAAGCTCCTCCGGGTGCCTTGCGATCCCCTCGAAATTCGGCCTGCCAATCGCGTGGATCCGTGGTTAGTTGGCGGGATTGGTCCATTCGCCCATGGTCACCACCCCCCGACTCCCCTCCGCCTTCGGTCTTACCCTCGATGATTGGATCGAGTGGGCGGAGGCGCGCGGCCAGAGCCGATTCCGCGCAAAGCAGATCGTGGAGTGGCTCTATCAGAAGCGTGCGAAATCGTGGGATGAGATGTCGAACCTCCCCCAGACGCTGCGTGAAGAGCTGAAGTCCGCCTTTTCCCTCGACCGTCTCCCGGTGGTGCGGCTGACGGGATCGAAGGACACGACCCGGAAATTTCTCTTCCGCCTGCACGACGGACGCCTCGTCGAGACGGTGAAGATCCCGGCGAACGTCCATTTCGACGGTGGACAGAGCGATCGCATCACCCTTTGCGTCTCCAGCCAGGTCGGCTGTGCCTATGATTGCAAATTCTGCGCGAGCGGTCTCGCCGGTTTCACGCGCAATCTCGAGGTCGAGGAAATCGTCGGCCAGGTCATGGCGGCCGAGGAGGAATCAGGGGAGTCGGTGCGGAATCTCGTCTTCATGGGAATGGGCGAGCCGCTTGCCAATTTCACCCGGCTGACCAAGGCGATCACGATTCTGAACGCCCCTTGGGGCCTGAACATCGGGGCGCGCCACATGACCGTCTCCACCAGCGGCCTCGCGCCTCAGATCGAGAAACTCGCGGAGCTGCCCATCCAGATCCGCCTCGCCATTTCGCTGCATGGCGCCAGTGACGAGGTGCGCGAGCAGATCATGCCGGTGAACAAGAAGTATCCGATCGCCCGGCTCTTCGAAGCGCTCGAGGTCTGGCGCGAGAAGAAGAAACAAAAGATCACCCTCGAATACATCCTCATCGAAGGCGTGAACGATTTCCTCGCTCAGGCAAGCCTCCTCGCGAAGCGCGCCAAGGGCCTCGATGCCAAGGTCAACCTGATTCCTTATAACACCGTCGAGGGGCTGCCCTGGAGTCGCCCGACCGAGGCGCAGCAGGAAGCCTTTCTTCAGGTCCTCACCCGCGCCGGCGTCGTCGCCACCCTGCGGCGTGAGAAAGGCCACGACATCTCCGCGGCCTGCGGGCAGTTGCGCCTGCAGCAGGAAACAGCCGAGGGCATCGTGGCGGTGGACCGCTGACGCTCACTCGAGGTGCAGCTCGATGCGGTTCACGTATTCGACCTCGCCGATGTTCAGCGAATAAGCCTTGGGCGTCGCCTTGGTGAGCGCCGCGGGGCTTGTCGCCTTGAGGCGGTCGTGCTCCAGCGAACTGTTCGCCTTGAGCCAGTCGATGAGGGCGAGAGTGCGCGCCCAGGCCCGGTCTTTGCCGCCCTCTTCGAGCGGATCATAGAGCGGCTTCACGGTGATGTTCTTCTTCAGCGTCCGCTCGAGATACTCCACGACCGACCCGAGCGCGGGTTCGGCGAGAGGCTCGATTCTCACTTCCTTGCCGGAGACGAAGAGATCGTCCGCCGGCAGATTGATGCGCGCCTTCGCGGCCGATTCGGCGACTCCGAGCTCGTCGCGGAGCTCCGCGAGGCGTTTGATCGTGGCAACGTCGAGAGGCGGCGACGTCACCTCGACGCGCTGGATCGCGACGACGTTCGTATCCGGTGCCGGGGTCGCGACCGGCCCCGATGAAGTCGAGATCGCCGCTTTGCCCGGGGATGTGGAGGGCACCACGAGCGGCGACACATTCGACTTGTCCCGGATCGAGGAAACGAGCGGCGCGACGGGAGCGTCCACCGCCGGCGTCGTCACGACTGCGTTCGTTTCATCCAGCGTGCTCGACGACCGGGCCGGGATCACGACCCCGCGCTGCTGCGGGAAGGCCGTCGTTGCCGTGAGAAAAAGAGACAGCGCACCCGCGGTGACGCAGGCACGCCCCGTCCGGAGCAGGGTGGGTGTTTTCATGGCTGTGTGGCGGGTAACCAAAAGGATTTGCCATGATCCGCGCGGGCGTGACACGAGCCGCGGCCGCACCTACCTCCCGCCATCGCTATCAGGGACGAGGAATCTCCGGAAATCGCCGATGCGGTGAAAGGTCGTCAGATTGCTGTCGTGCCCGCGGGGCGGTTTGCCGTCGCCGATGTCGAAGGCGGTGCGGGAGGCGATCACGAGATCGTCGCCGTCGATGTCGAAGGCGAAGTATTGGAAGGCCTCGTAGTCCACGTTCGGCGATTCGAGAAACACCGTCGCGACACGCCAATTCCGCAGATCGGGCGAGACCAGCAGGGCGGCCGCGTTGCGGATCATCTCGGGCGGCCATCCCGAGTCCGCGTAAGCCGGCAGCACGGGATTCGAAAGTGCGAAAAACGAGCCGGTGACGTCGTCGAATCCGACCGCGAACTTCTTCTCTCCGCCGGGAAAGGGCACCCAATCGTCGGACCGTGGATCGCGGAGCTTGCCCGGCGCCTTTCCGACCCGCAGCAACGCGGTCGACGGCACACCCTGGATCTTGGGCATCACCACCACGCCCGTCTCCGGCGAGGCGACGACCTGCCCCTCGGTGATGACGGCCTTTTTCCCGAAGGGACCGCGGCTCGTGTCGGCACGGTCCGAGAGCGTCCAGGAATCGGCCCGCAACAGGTCGGCATCCACCGGTGCCGACATCACGCGGCGACCCGAGACCGCGATCCAGATCCTCCTGTCGTGGACCACGGGACGGTTCGGGGTGCCGCCGAAATCGCCGCGGCGCAGGACGCCGTCCGATTCATCGCGCGGTTCGCTCCAGGTCTCTCCACCATCCTGCGACCGCCGGATCAGAAGATCGCCAGGTGCGGCCCGATAACCGAACAAATAGAGAGACCCGCCGAGTACGAAGAGACTGCCCCGCTTCATGTCTCGCAGGGGAGTCAGCGCCTGCCAGCTGAGTCCCCCGTCGCGGGAGCGGAAGACCCGGGTCGTGCCCGAACGGTCCGCGCCCGATCCCGGGCCGAAGAGATTGTCGGTGATGACATAATCCCCCGGCGCGAGCACCGCGATGGAGGGCGAGGCCGTGTAGACCGCGCTCCGCGCCATCCGTTCCGCGAGGGAGGGCACCGGCAACCGTCCCGCCACCACACCCGGCACACTCCGGAGCTCGACATTCTCCGGCCGGTGATGATCCACCGCCAGATAGATGGCAAAAGCTGCCAGGAACAACCCCGAAGCGACAACGAGGGATGAGCAACGCGGAAGTGCCATGGAGCAGGTGACGGAGGTTGGCGGATCAACGGCCGAGACCCGTCGCGATCCGGGCGGCCCAATCATCGAGGTCGGCGCGTCCGGCAGTCGCGCATTTCCCGGCGAACCGCAGCCCGTCGCCCTTCCGCCGGGGGATCACGTGCAGATGGATGTGCGGCACCTCCTGTCCCGCGTCGCGTCCGTCGCAGAGCAGCCAGTTGATTCCGGTCACCGAGGGATCGGCCGCACGGATCGCCGAGCCGATCTCCTGCCCGAGCGCGGTGACGTGTGTGAGGATTTCCGGCGGCAGATCGGAGAGCGAAGCGACCTCCCGCACCGGCACCACCAGCGTGTGTCCCGGCGTGAGCGGCTGGATGTCGAGAAAAGCCGCGACCACCTCGTCGCGATGGACAAAGCTGGCGGGGAGTTCGTTTTCGAGGATGTGGGTGAAGATGGAGGGCATGGGGAAGGGTACTCTACCTTCTCGAAAGATGATGGAGCGAGATTCCTTTTTCTTCCCCGGGAGATGCTGCCTTGACTTTCTCTTGCTCGACGAAGGCAGCCGTCGATGAAAGTGGGCGAGCCCCTGCCGGCACAGGGAAAACAGATCGCACGCACTGACTCCGAGCGGGCGGAGCCATCTGCCGTGGCTCATCCAGAGGAAGCCCGCGCAGGCCGCGCCGAGGAGGAAGAATGCGGTCGTCCAATGCCACGAGACCCCTTCGGGATGGCACGCCGAAAGGCGCTCGCGGTGGAACGCGATGTGGCCTGCCTCGTCCCGCAGAATGAGCCGGCACATTTGTCTGACGGGCAGGTCTCCGCAGTGTTTCCGGATGAGACGGTAGTAGGCCGTGCTGACGATCTCCACGATCAGCAGCACCTTCATTTCAAATTGGGCGCCAAAGGTTCGACGGCTTCGGTTGAAAAGACGGAAGGCGAAACTGTCTTCGACGAACGTGCCACCGAGACGCCGCACCGCACCGGCGAGCAGCCGCGAATGCTCCGCTTCTTCGGCGAACCAGAGATCAATCACCTTCCTGACCTCCTCGTCCGCGGCACGGAGCCGCTCCGCATCGCGCGCGATGAGGCGACAGGGACCACCGCCGTCCCCGAGTTGGTATTGGGCGAGGGTCGCGGCGAGGGCGGTCCGCTTCTTTTCGTCCAGCGCGAGCGGGAGATCCCATTCGGGTTCGGGACGGTCGAGGCGGTTGGTCATTCCGAAATGGCGGATCCACTTCGCCAGGTTCATGGGCATGGGGTGTCGTTTCATCGGGATTCAGGGTGATGGAACGAACTTCGGATGCCTCCGTGAAGGGAGGATGAAGATTGCGTGAGGGATGTGTGAAATCGTTTTGGCGCGATTTCAGAATACGGACGCGGTTCTTTGCCACTGCGGTATCCGCGAGTCCCCACCCCCCGGCGGAATGCCATTCCGCCCTACACCACCCCATCCCCGTGACCCGTGACTCCCCTCACCCCTTGAACTGCGCCACCAGCCCGGTGATCGTCTCCTTCGCGTCGCCGTAGATCATGCGGCAGTTCTCCCTGAAGAAGAGCGCGTTTTCCAATCCCGAGAAACCGCTGCCCTTGCCGCGCTTCAGCGCGAAGACGGTGCGGGCTTCGTGGACGTTGATGATGGGCATGCCGTAGATCGGGCTGCTCGGATCGTCGCCGGCGGCGGGATTGACGACATCGTTCGCCCCGATGACGATGGCGACGTCGACCTGGCTGATGGTCGGATTCACCGCGTCCATCTCGCAAAGTTGCTCATAGGGCACATCGGCCTCGGCGAGGAGGACGTTCATGTGTCCGGGCATGCGGCCGGCGACGGGGTGGATCGCGAAGCGGACCTCGGCGCCGTTCTTCTCGAGCAGCGATCCGAGTTCCTTCACGGCGTGCTGGGCCTGGGCCACGGCCATGCCGTAGCCGGGCACGAAGACGACATTCTGCGCGGCCTCGAGCACGTAGTAGGCGTCCTCGATCGAGACGCC
>JALRFZ010000518.1 GCA_023253615.1 Verrucomicrobiales bacterium
GCGAGGGGCTGATCGCCGACACCCTGCCATTCGCCCCATTTCACCCCGAAAAGTTCGCCACCGCCCTCGTCGGCGGGAGGCAGGAAGATGAGACTGCGGCCCGCGGCAACGTGTTGCTGCAAGAGCGTGGCCTCGGAGCTGTCGGCCGCGGGAAGGGGCGCGTGCCAGAAGAGCAGGGCGGTCTCGGACCACGGGATCTGCGAGACGGCCGCGGTGCCTAGGACGGTGGCCTCGTAGGCGACGCCGGGCTCGGTCGATGACGCGGCGGCGGCGCGGATCGCTTCGGCGGTGAGAGCGTCGTCGCTGAGAATGACGGTGCGGCGCGGCGCGGGCTCGTCGAAGACGAAGTAGGCGGTATTGTCGGCGGGATTGTCATCGGCCGGGAGATCGAGACGGCCCCAACCGTTCTCGTCGCCCGCGCCGAGGGGCAGGGTGTGGCCGAGAAGGACGAGCTCGGATCCGGTGACGGTGAAATCGGCGACGGTGCGCGTGCCGTTCAAGGTGATCTCGACCGGCACGGTCGCCTCGCCGCCCCCGGCACTGGCTCCACTGCGGCGGATGACGAGATCCATGAGGAGACGCTGTCCCTCGGGACCTCGCTGGCGTTTCACCCCGCGCACGGCGATGGAGGTGTTGTCGTCGCCGGTGCCGGGAAAGGCGAGGAGGAAGAGACGGGCCGATTCGCGGGCGGCGAGATCGGCGCGGAGCGATTCCCACTCGCCCGATCCGGATTTCCAATCGGCTTGGCGGAGGTCGGAGGCGAGCCAGATGTCGGTGCGTCCGCTCTCGTTCGCGGCGAGGTGATCGATGGCCTTGCGGAGCAGGGCGGGAATGTCGGCGGCGGTCGCGGTCGCTGCGGCTTCGGGCAGATCGCGGAGGGCTTGGGCGTCTGTCAGGGTGACGGGCGAAAGCGTCGCGCTGTCGATGAGAACGATCTCGCTGTGGTGGCCGGTCGTCTCGATGAGGCCGGCGATGCGATCGAGGGCGGCGGAGCGTTTCGATTCACCGGTCTCGAGATTCTGCTGCTCCATGCTCGCGGAGCGGTCGAGGAGAATGAGGAGGGTGTCGGCCTTTCCTCCGGCGAGGCCGATCCAGCCGCCCGCGAGGGGACGGCTCGCGGCAAAGACGAGGGTGGCGATGGCGAGGACGCGCATCGCGAGGATGAGGATCTGACGGAGGCGGGCGAGGCCTTTCGTCATCTTCTTCGCATCGAGGAGGAACATCATCGCCGCCCAGCGCACGGTGCGGTGACGATGCTGGTTGATGAGGTGGATGATCACCGGCAGCAGGGCGAGCGGCAGCCCGACGAGGAGGATGGGCTGGAGGAAGCTCATCGCGCGGTGCGGGAGGTCTTGGGATTCCGCCCGAGGAGGAATCGGGCGAGGACCTGGTCGTAGGGTTCGTCGAGGAAGACACGGTGGTAATCGACGAGGGAGTGATTCACGATGTGATCGATCGTGCCGAGATACTGCGCCACGGCCTCGCGGTAGCGGCGCTGGATGAGGGTGGGATCGGCGAGGAGGGAAGGACCGCCCTCGAGGTCGAGGAAGCGGGTCGGGCGATCGAATTTGAAGTCGATCTCCTGCCGGTCGAGCAGGTGGAAGAGGGAGACGTCGTGCTTGCGGAAGCGGAGGTGCTGGAAGGCCTCGCGCAAGGGCTCGGGATGAAAAAGCAGATCCGAGATGATGACGATGAGGGCCCGCTGCGGGATTTTCTCGGCGGCTTCGTGGATGGCCTTGACGAGACCCGTCTCGCCCCCGGCGGTGAGTCCGGCGATCTGATCGAGGAGGACGCCGAGGTGACGCGGCCCGCGGCGGGGCGGCGTCTCTTTTTCAAAACCGGTCGATCCGCTGTAGAGCCCGGTGGCGTCGCCCTGTTGCGCGGCGAGGTAGGCGAGGGTGCCGGCGAGGCGCCGGGCGTAATCGAGCCGTGTCGAGCCCGGTTCGCCGTAGCCCATCGAGCCGCTCGTGTCGACGATGAGGCAGAGGCGGAGATTCGTGTCGGCTTCGAATTCCTTGATGTAATAGCGGTCGGTGCGGCCCCAGGTGCGCCAGTCGAGTCGGCGCGTGTCGTCGCCGGGGACATATTTGCGATACTGGGCGAACTCGAGCGCCGATCCGCGGACCGGACTGCGGTGGCGGCCCGCGACATTCCCCACCATTGGCTGCCGCGCGTTCAGCTCCAGCCCGAGCAGTTTGCCGAGCACCGCCGGGTCGAGGAAATCGTGCTGGGAGGGAGAGGGCATGGGGGGCGGCCGGAGGTCGCGTAAAAGGTAAAAAGTAAAAGGTAAAAGGTCTCGGCTAGAGTAGAAGCGGCGTCCCGCCGCTTGGGTTCAGGTGCGCGGGAGTCTGACTTGTCGCCTTACTCCTCACCCTTCCTTCGTCAGTTCCTCCACCAACCTTGAAACCACCGACCTCGCGGTGATGCCTTCGGATTCGGCGGTGAAGGTCTTGATGAGGCGGTGGCGCAGGACGGGGCTGGCGACGGCGACGAGATCTTCCTGACGCACCATGTAGCTGCCGTAGAGAGCGGCGCGGGCGCGGGCGCCGAGGATGAGATACTGCACGGCGCGGGGGCCGGCACCCCAGCCGATGAGGGGCTTCAGCCATTCGGGGGCCTCACCTTCGTCGGGGCGGGTGCGGCGCACGAGATCGACAGCGAGCTGGTAGATGTGATCCGGCACCGGGACGCGGCGGACGAGCTTTTGGAAACGGATGACCTGCTCGCCGTCGAGGACGGAGTTCAGTCGCGGCGGCGTCTCCCCGGTGGTGGTGCGGGCGATGGCGATCTCTTCCTCGCGGGTCGGATAATCGACCCCGATCATGAACATGAAACGATCGAGCTGAGCCTCGGGCAGCGGGTAGGTGCCCTCCTGCTCGATGGGGTTCTGCGTGGCGAGGACGAAGAAGGGCGGATGCAACTCGAAGCTGTGGCCGGCGACGGTGACGCGGTGCTCCTGCATCGCCTCGAGCATGGCGGCCTGCGTCTTCGACGGGGCGCGGTTGATCTCGTCGGCGAGGACGATGTTGGCGAAGACGGGGCCTTTGG
>JALRFZ010000519.1 GCA_023253615.1 Verrucomicrobiales bacterium
GGCGAAAAGCGTCGCTGCGCATAGTGGCCGGTGGCGACGGCCGCGAAGCCGTGGTCCTTGGCTCAGCGGCGGAACACGCCGAACTTGATCTCGCGGTTGCACATCACGTCCGGATTCGGCGTGACGCCCTCGCGATAACCCGAGAGCAGATAGTCGACGACCCGGTCCCGATACTCCTCGGTGAGGCTGAGGATGCGGAATTCGATGCCGAGGTAATCGCAGACCGCCCGGGCGTCACGGATATCCTCTTCCCACGGGCAGTCGCCGGGCAGGCCTTCCTCGTTCGTCCAGTTTTTCATGTAGGCGCCGACGATCTCGTGCCCCTGCTCGAGCAGGAGGCCCGCCGCCACGCTCGAGTCCACGCCACCGGACATCGCCACCAGGATTCTTGCCATCCGGGAAGTTAGATCAGATTCCCGAAGACTCCAATGGCTGACTCGAAGAGTCTGCTCTGAAATGACTCCATCACGAGTGGCGAAGAGATGAATACGGGGCCAACGGATGCGCGCCGGCGATCAGGGCTCCCGGGTCTGAAGAATTCGCGAAACCTGCTCGGCGGAGAGATCCGTGAGATCGGAAATCTCGGCAACACTCTTGCCTTTCGCGGACATCCGACGGACGAGCCCTTCGATCCCTCGTTCAATGCCTTTCTCAATTCCTTTCTCCATGCCTTCTTCAAGCAATTCCCGTCCGGCCCGCGTCTCATGCAGTGGTGTCAGTTCGGCGATCATTTTGCGAATTTCCTCCCGGCTTTTGGTTTTGAATCGTTGCAGGAGCAGGTTCAGGAAGATTTCAGTGAGCACTTCCCGATCGTCGCTCCGCAGGTCGGCATTGCTTCTGATTTGATGGTAATGCGCGGCGGCGTCTTTTTCAAGCTCCGCCGCAGGTTCGTCGAGGGGCGCGAGAGCGGCGACCAGCGGTGATGCGGGATGCCTCATCCGGAGCGACTCGAGCATTTCATCGAGGAAAAGAATCCGGATCTGCGGGTAGCGGTCGCTGCTGGAGGGCAGTTCGGTGCGCGATCCGAACAGCACGACGGCCTCGATCACACCCGGCCTAAAATCATGGCGGCGGCAGTCGACCCTGGAATGGAGGTGTTTCCACAGCATCTGCCGGGCGAGCTCGATGCGGTTGAAGATCGAGTGATCATGGTAGAGCTGGAACTCGACCAGATAGCGGGGATCATCAGGATCGGCGGACTCGAGAAGGAGGTCGCACCGGATTTCGAGCTGCTTCAGAATCCGGGACGAACCGCGGCATCCCTCCGGCAGGGGCAGGCCCGTGAGTTCGCGCAACCACTCGGGATGGTCGCGGAAGAGTTCATGAAAGATGCGATCAGTGTCCACTTGATCACCATAAGATGAAACTGATGATTGGTGCAAGTCGGATTTCCGGGTGCCGGTGCCGCCACTCCGCTCACGCGGCAGCCGTTGTTCTTCCCGTCGCCAGGCGCATGATGGATTCCTCGCCCAACTCGCCGCGAGGGAGCTCGCCGGCGAGACGGCCTTCATGCATCACGAGGACGCGGTCGGACATGCCGATCACCTCTTCCAGCTCGCTCGAAACGAAGAGAATTGCGACACCTTCCTTCGCCAGTTCTTCCATCAGCGCGTAAATCTCGCGTTTCGCGCCGATGTCGATGCCCCGCGTCGGCTCGTCGAGGAAGAGAATGCGCGGCTTCATCGCGAGCCATTTGCCCAGCACCACCTTCTGCTGGTTACCCCCCGAGAGAAAACGCACGATCTGCCGCGACGACGGCGTCTTGATCCGCATCCGCGCGGTCATCTCCTCGGTGAGACGGCGCTCCGCGGCGAAATTGAGGAATCCCGCCCGCTGATCGCGCGAGATCGAGGCGAGGCTGATGTTGTCGGCCACTGCCATCTCGAGGATCAGCCCCTGTTGTTTGCGATCTTCCGGCACCAACGCCATGCCCGCCGCAATCGCCGCGCGCGGATTGGCGAGGGCGCAAGGCTCGCCCTGCACCCGCACCATGCCACCGATCGCGGGCGTGATGCCGAAGAGCGTCTGCAGGAGCTCGGTCCGCCCCGCCCCGACCAATCCTGCCATTCCCACAATCTCTCCGGCCCTCAGTTCAAAATCGATCTCGTGCCCGGGATGCGCGGGGGTGCGGAGCCCCGAGACGGACAGCACCACCTCTCCCGGAGGATGCGGCTCGTGCACATAGAACTGTGAGAGATCGCGTCCCACCATCAGGCCGACCATCCGGTCATGCGTGATCTCGCCGCGATCGAGACCGCCCGCGTTTTCTCCGTCGCGGAGCACTACGACACGATCCGCGAGCTCGATCACCTCTCCGAGTCGGTGGGAAATGTAGAGGATGCTCACGCCCTTCGAGCGCAGATCCTTCACCACGCCGAAAAGGCGCTCCGTCTCGCCCTGCGAGAGGCTTGAGGTCGGCTCGTCCATGATGAGCAGCCTCGCGTTGGTCGAGAGGGCTTTCGCGATTTCCACCAGTTGCTGGCGGCCGATGGAGAGATCCCCCACCAGTGTCGCGGGATCGAGATCGAGCCCCACCCGCTCCAGCAGCACGCGGGAACGCGCCGCGATCTCGCGCTCGTCGATGAGGCCTCGCTTCACCGGCTCGCGACCGAGAAAGAGATTCGCGCCGATGCTCAGATTCGTGGCGAGGTTCAACTCTTGGTGAATCAGGGCGATGCCGAGGGAAAGCCCCTCCTCCACCGAGCGGATCTGCACCGGTGCCCCATCCACCCGGATCGCTCCCGCATCCGGCATCTGCACCCCCGCGAGGATCTTCATCAGGGTGCTTTTGCCCGCGCCGTTTTCCCCGAGCACCGCCACCACCTCGCCCGCGCCGACGGAAAAACTCACGTCGTGCAACGCCCGCACTCCCGGGAACGACTTCCCGATGCCCGATACTTCCAAGAGATTCGACATGGCCGCGAAATTACCAGATCACCACCCCGCGGCGAGCTTTTTCGGATCGCCGTTTTGCGCGGAAAAATCCGGGATCCGGGCTGGAAATGTTCCGGTGAACATGACAGGTTCACGCATCCGTGAGCCCTCCCTCCCCCATCGTCCTGCCCGACCGCTATTACCTCGATCATTTCGAGGAGATGCTCGGCTTCGTCGAGGCACGTTACGAGCACGCCCTCGATCCGGAGCACCGCGACTTTCTCGCCTCCTACCGATCTCTTTCCCTCCATGCCCGTTGTCTGTATGTCAGGATCGCGAACCGGCGGGGGCGGCTCTTTCACCGGGATCATCTCCGTTATCCCGAGATCGCGATGGAGGCCGCCCTGTCAGAGCTCTTTGATCACGGCTTTCTCGCGCCTCCCGCGCCTGGCGACTTCGAGGCGCTGCTCTCGCTGATGCCCCGGACCGGCCTCGTCGAAATCCTGCGCCGAATTCCGGCCGAAGATCCCGGCCGGGAAAAGATCCGGCTCTCCTCCGCCAGGAAACAGGAACTCATCGCGCACGTCCTCGACACGGTCTCCTTCGAGGCCGTCTTTCCCGACGGGCAACGCGACCGGTATCTGGCCCAACAGCGCGACGAGGAGGTCTCCTACCTGCTCTATCTTTATTTTGGCAGCCTCCATCGCGATCTCACCACTTTCGCACTACGCGATCTGGGGCGGGTCCGCACCGCCTCTTTCCGCAGCGATTTTCAGGCGCGCTTCCGCTCGGGCGACGTCGCACGGGCCTGCTTCCATTACTCCCGCTGGCTTGATGAGATCGAGACCTGCGGGCCGGGAAAATCGATGGACCTCCATGCCGCGATCGACGCCCGGCCGATCGTCGATGATCCCGAGGTCGCGACGATGCGGCATCGCGCCCTCGCCCGGCTCGGGCGCCTCCTCGAGCGCGAGGGCCTGGCCGCGGAGGCTCTCGATGTCTACGCGCGATCCGACCAGTATCCCGCCACCGAGCGCACCGTGCGGCTCCTCTTCGCCGCCGATCGTCGCGAAGAGGCCGAGGCCATGCTGCGCCGCCTCATCGATGATCCTTCCTGCGACGCCGAATTGCTTTTTGCCGAAGATTTTCTCGAGCGGAAGTTCCACAAGAAAAAGCAGGGACGCCTCACCGCCCTCCTTCGTTCCGCCCCCTTTCTTTATCTCGACGAATCCGGACGCGATCGACCCGAAGCCGCCGCCGTCGCCCGGCTCCGACGCGACGGTGCCGGGGCCGCCCATGTCGAAAACCGGATCTGGACGCAGCTGTTCGGGCTGCTCTTCTGGGAGCTCCTCTTCGGCCCCGAGCTCGCTTCGCTGCACGACCCCTTCGATTTCACGCCGCGGGATCTCGCCAACGGCACCTTCTTCGACCGCCATGCGGAGACGATCCGTGAACGCTTCGCACTGCTCGACGATCCCGCTGCCGCCCTGGCCTTCATCGACACCGTTTGGGAAACGCAACAAACGACACCGAATTCCCTCGTCGCATGGGATGAGCGGCTCCAGGCATCGACCCGATCTCTTGTTACCCTCGCCCCTGGCGGAGCGATATCCATCGTCCTCGAAGCCCTCGCCCGCGATTTCCGCCAACAACGCAGCGGTTTTCCCGACCTCATCGTGATTGAAAAGGGTCGACTCCGCTTCCTCGAGATCAAAACCGAGGGAGACCAGATCCGGCGCCAGCAGCTCGTGCAGATCGAGCGTCTCAAGCGCGCCGGCTTCGAGGTCGGCGTGGCCAATGTGCGATGGACGGTCGACCCGGGTCAGGAATACGTCGTCGTCGATCTCGAAACGACCGGCAGCGATCCCGCCACCCAGCGCATCACCGAAATCGGTGCCGTGAAAGTGCGCGACGGCCGCATCATCGCCGAGTGGTCGAGCCTCGTCCGTCCGGGGCGCCGCATCCCCTCTTTCATCGTCCAGCTTACCGGCATCACCGACGAAATGGTCGCGAACGCTCCGGACTTCGCCGCCATCGCCGACGAATTGTATGACTTCCTCGGCGACGCCGTCTTTGTCGCCCATCGTGCCAAATTCGACCACGGCTTTCTCAAGGCCGAATTCGAGCGTGTCGGGAAACGCCTCGCCGGCCCGGTCCTGTGCACCGTCGTGGAGACGAAGCGGCACTTTCCCGGATTGAAATCATACGGACTCCACGCCCTCAGCACCCACTTTGGCATCCCGCTCGAATCCCACCACCGCGCCCTCTGCGACGCCCGCGCCACCGCCGCCCTCCTCCTGAAGATCCAGGAAAAACGACTTTCCTCCCTGCCACCCGATCCTGCGAATCCGACCGGCTTGGCTCAAAAGAGAGATTGATGAAAGCGGTCTTTTTTGATTTGTTTGCAATCGTGAAATCCCTTTTCCTCAGACTGTCTCTCATCGTCGGCCTCATTTTCACGGCCGGCTTTCTCAGCTCGTGTTACTCCGATCCCCATCCCTATTACGGAGGATACCGGGGCGGCTACTACGGCGGCTATTACGGTCCTCCTCCCGGAGCTTACTATTCCACCGGCTACTACTACCGGAACCAATATTATCGTTTCCGCCAGCCTTACTACGGAGGTCGCTACGTTCATCAAGGGCGTTATCCCAACTCCGGCGGCGGCGCCTACCATTACCCCCGCGAAGGCGGAGGCTCGGCTGGTGCGCCGCGCCCGAACCCTCAAGGCCGGGGCAACGCGACCTACCGCCCCTCGGCCGGGCGCGGCGGCAGCGGGCAGGTTTACTCCAATCCCCGCGCCGTTCCCCAGGCTCCCGCTCCCCAATCGCCGCGCAGCGGCAATACCCCCCAACGCGGCGGAGGCGGCGGAGGCGGCGGAGGTGATGGTGGCAATCGCAAAAAGCGATGACCGGAGGGGCATTCCCGTTGCCCGACACCTGGCTTCCGCATCACGCGGGTATGCGGCATCCCGCCACGGACCAAGAA
Organism: Verrucomicrobiales bacterium; assembly: GCA_023253615.1. Taxonomy (GTDB): domain Bacteria; phylum Verrucomicrobiota; class Verrucomicrobiia; order Verrucomicrobiales; family DEV007; genus Arctic95D-9. The sequence goes on from JALRFZ010000519.1 coordinate 5,863, forward strand.
AAGATTTCCATCAAAAAGTGGTAACAAAGTGGAACCCTCGGTCCTCCCTGCCCCTGTCGGCGGCGGGACTCGAACCCGCACGGGATTTCTCCCAGCGGATTTTAAGTCCGCTGCGTCTACCATTCCGCCACGCCGAC
>JALRFZ010000594.1 GCA_023253615.1 Verrucomicrobiales bacterium
GCGGCAAAGGAAAGGGTCGCCGTGCGCCGCCAGCGCGGCGGGGGTCCGCCCGTGACGAGCCGGGCGGCGCTGGTTCCGTCGGTCGCGACGATGAGACGGCGGGCCTCCCAGGTGCCGCATGCGGTGTGGACGCGGCGCCCGTCGATGGACTCGACCGGGGTCGCGGTTTGGATCGCCTCCGCGGGGAGCCGCCCGGCCAATTGCGCCGGGATCGCCCCCATCCCGGCGGCGGGCAGGGTCGCCGAGCCCCGGCTGAAGAGGGCGAAAGTGAATTCGAACATCCGGCTCGAGGTCTCGAGCGCGTCTTCGAGGAAAATCCCACCGTAGAAGCCGCGGAAAAAATCGTCGATCATCCCGTCGGAAAAGCCCTCGGCCCGGAGCAGGTCGATCGTTTTCCGGGGTGGATCGGCCCAGATCGCCTCGGGCGTTTTGCGGAGGAGGCGGGCGCGCAGCCGGGCGACGCGGAGCTTGTCGAGGGGCGTGCCGATCGGGGCGAGGGCGCTGGAAAACAGCGCCGCGGGTCTGCGGAAGACGTCCATGATCCGGTGGAGCCGTCCGCTTTTCCAGACGAGGGCTCCGGGATCGAAGGGCCGGAGATCGAGGGAGGCGAGGTCGAGGAGACGCCCGCTCTCCGGATAGGCATCGAGATAGACCTGGAAGCCGCGGTCGAGGAGGAAGCCATCGACCACATCCGTACGGACCCGTCCGCCCACGCCGTCCGAGGCCTCGAGCACCACCACCTCGCGCCCGGCTTCATGGAGACGCACCGCGGCCGCGAGGCCGGCGAGACCTGCCCCGATGACGAGGGTGTCGGCATGCCGGGAGGTCATGAAGTCGTCGTGGTGAGATCGGCCGCGGTGACGGCGTGCCGGTAGCGGAAGAGGCGGTCGAGTTTCCGCTCGACGAAAGGTTTGCCAAAAAGACGGCCCGGCCAGCCGAAGGGCAGGCGGTAGCGGATCGAATCGGTGAGCCGGCTCGTCGTCGCGGTGACCGCCTCGAAGCGGTGCTCGTGCTCCCAGAGCGCGAAGGGACCCTCGATCTGGCGGTCGATGAATCCGTCTGGCGTCAGTTCGTGTTCGGCGATCCAGCGTTTCCGCAGCGGGCCGATCCCGACCTCGATCACGGCGCGCGCTCCGTCCGTGAGAGGCTCGGGCATGGCGAGGACACGCGCCTTTTCCCATGGCGGCGTGAGCCGGGCGAAGGCACCGGGACGGAAGTGCCAATCGCGCAGCGCCTCCACGGGGGCGGCGATCTCGCAAGATCGGACGAAGGAAAGATCGGTCATCGAAACGTTTACGAATCATCGCCGCGAATGGGCGGGACAACAATTCTTGTCCCGGGCAGGACAAGAATTGTGGAACGCGGAGTGCGCCGGGGTGGTGACTTGGGCTTGCGCTGTCGGGCGCTTTCGGGTGATACTCCGGGTCATGAAACCCGCGCTCCCGATTCTCGTCCTCTCGCTGCTCTCCGTAGCTCCCGCCCTTCACGCCCAGTCCCCGACGCCAGACGGGGTCCAGCCCGGCATCAACGGCTTCTGGGAAGTGATCACGTCGGGGGGGCGCTTCGTCGCCCGCCTCGACCAGATCACCTCGGTGAGCGAGCAGGAGTACCTCATCGATGGCGCGGTGCGCGTCTTCGAATGCACCGTCGACACCGATGGCGGACAGACGGCCCGATTTTACTACATCGAGCCGGTCACGGAGGGCTCCTCGATCACGACGGGCAGCGCCACGGTCGAGCGTCTCAAGAGCATCGCCAACCAGGTCTCGAACAAGGCCGGGGCGGGGGACATCGACGCGATCGTCACCAAACACTATCCCGACACGACCCACGCGAAGACGAGCGAATACCGCGTGAAAAACCGGGCCACGATCTCGCAGATCTACGATCACGTCCGCCGCGTCTGGGCGGAGGAGCGCGGCAAGGGCGGGGAAAACCAGCTCATCATCCGCAACGGCTGATTTTTCCCGGAGATCCCGACCCACATGAAGTATCGCGAAATCCCCCACACCGACCTCCGGGTGAGTCTCATCGGCCTCGGCACGATGACCTGGGGCGAGCAGAACACCGAGGCCGAGGGTCACGAGCAGATGGATTACGCCCTCGCGCGGGGCGTGAACCTCTTCGACACCGCCGAGATGTATCCGGTGCCGCCCCGCGCCGAGACCTGCCACGAGACCGAACGCATCATCGGCACCTGGTTCGCCTCGCGGGGCACGCGCGACCGCGTCATCCTCGCGACGAAGGCGGTGGGGCCGGGGCCGCACGTCACCCACGTGCGCGAGGGCAACCGGCACGACCGGAAGAATCTCACGGCCGCGCTCGAAGGCAGCCTGCGCCGGCTGCGGACCGACCACATCGATCTCTACCAGCTCCACTGGCCCGATCGTCCCGTGCCGCTCTTCGGCGGGCGCGATTACACGCCGCCCGCGGTGAGGGAGTCGGTACCGGTCGAGGAGACTCTCGCCGTCCTCGCCGACTTCGTGAAGGAGGGCAAGGTGCGCCACATCGGGCTGTCGAACGAGACGCCCTGGGGTGCGATGCGTTTTCTCGAGCTCGCGCGGAGCGGCGGCCTGCCGCGCATGGTGACGATCCAGAATTCCTACAACCTCCTCAACCGCACCTTCGACGGCGGGCTCGGCGAGGTCTGCCACGAGGAAGGGATGCGCCTCCTCGCCTACTCACCGCTCGCTTTTGGGCGTTTGTCAGGGAAATACCGCGGCGGGGCGAAGCCGGAGGGCGCGCGCCTCACGATCTGGGAGCGCTTCGCCCGCTACAACGGGGCGAACTCCGACGCGGCGGTGGAGGAATACGCCCGCATCGCAGCGGAAGCCGGGCTCGATTTCGCGCGGATGAGCCTCGCCTGGATCAACGGTCGCTTCCACGTGGCGAGCAACCTGATCGGAGCCACGACGATGGCGCAACTGAAATCGAACATCGACAGCGTCGATCTCGATCTTCCGCCCGACGTGCTCGAGGCGATCGAGGCGGTGCACCGCCGTTTTCCCAATCCTTGTCCATGAGACCGCTGCGATCCGTTCCCGGAAATCCGGCCGCGGCCGGGATCGCCCTCGCGCTCTTCCTCGCCGGTGGCGCGGCTCCGCATGAGGCGCGCGGCGACGGGGTGGGGAAACCGAACCTCATCCTCATCATGGCCGATGACTTCGGCTACGAATGTGTCGGGGCGAACGGAGGGGAATCCTATCAAACACCCCATCTCGACCGCCTCGCCGCGGCCGGCGTGCGTTTCGGGAACGCGCATGCCCATCCGCTCTGCACGCCGACGCGGGTCGCGCTGATGACGGGGAAACACAACGTGCGGAATTACCTGGATTTCGGCACCCTGCCGCGGAGCGAGACCACCTTCGCCCATCTCCTGAAGCAGGCCGGCTACGCCACCGGCGTCTGCGGCAAATGGCAGCTCGGAAAAGAGACCGATTCGCCGCGGCACTTCGGCTTCGATGCATCGCTGCTCTGGCAGCAGACCCGCCGTCCACCGCGCTACGCGAATCCCGGGCTGGAGCGCGACGGGGTGGAGGAGGATCACGCGACGGGCGAATACGGGCCGGATCTGATCAACGAATTCGCCCTCGATTTCGTGACGCGGCACAAGGACGGGCCTTTCTTTCTCTATTATCCGATGATCCTCACGCACGATCCCTTCCAGCCGACGCCGGACAGCGCCGCATGGGATCCCGGGGCCGTCGGCGAGAAGGTGAACCGCGATGTGAAACACTTCGCCGACATGACCGCCTACCTCGACAAGATGATCGGCCGTCTCGACGCGAAACTCGGCGAGCTCGGCATCCGCGAAAACACCCTGCTCCTCTTTCTCGGAGACAACGGCACCCATTCCTCCGTGACGAGCCGTTTCCGGGGCGCGGACTACCGCGGTGGCAAGGGCACGACGACCGCGCGCGGCACGCACGTGCCGATGATCGCGAGCTGGCCGGCGGTGATGAAGCAAGGGCGGGTTTGTCAGGATCTCGTCGGAGCCGTCGATTTCCTGCCGACCCTCTGCGATGCCGCGGGCATTCCTTTGCCGGAAGGGATCGACGGCGTCAGTTTCCTCCCGCAATTGAAGGGGGGAACCGGCACGCCGCGCGAGGCGCTCTATGTCTGGTATTCGCCACGGCAGCGGGCCGATTCAGGGGTGGCGGAGTACGCCTTCGACCGCGGCCACAAGCTCTACCGCGACGGCCGCCTCCACGATCTCTCCGCCGATCCCGTCGAGACGGGCGATCCGTTGCCGCCCG
>JALRFZ010000650.1 GCA_023253615.1 Verrucomicrobiales bacterium
CCTTTGTCTCACCAAGGGGGAGGGAGGCCCCGCCGGCGATCATCCGCGGGAAGCACTCGGCCGCATCCGCGCCGACGAGATGAAGGCCTCGTGCGACGTCCTCGGGGTCGACGAGCTCGTTTTCCTCGGGCACATCGACCCGGTGGGGAGGGGATTCAAGGTCTTCGCCCCCGAGGTGTCGGCGGCCGATCTCGCCTCGCAGATCCTCCCGCATTTCGACCAGGCCGATCTCGCCGTCTCGCATGGCAGCAGCGGCGAGTATTGGCACCCCGCCCACCTCCTCGTCTTCGAGGCGGTAAGGGAGGCGGTCTCGCGTCTCGAGGGAGGTGCGCCGACCTGGCTCACCTTCGCCGCCCGCCAGGCCGATCATCCCCTGCCGGAACTCGTCAACTGGGATGATCCCGCGTTTCTCACCCTCGAAGGACAAAGGCATGAAAAGACGCGGCTGCGAGCCCTCGATTGCCACCGCACCCAGCTCGGACTCTTCTCGAAATTCGCCAGCGGTGAGCACGCCGACTTCATCCGCCTGACCTCGCGCGAGGCCTATGCCATGCACCATCGCGGACGGTCCCTCGCGGCGGTCAGAGATCCCGGAAACGGCTGATGAAGGCGAAAGCCAGCGGGATCATCGCCGCGACCGTTGAGACAAACGCACCCGCCGCAAAGCGGAAGGGCATGCCCGGGGACGAGCCGATCAGGATCGCACAGCAGAGCAGGGCCGATCCGATCACGAAGATCCCCAGCGGCGAAGGGCGCCGGTGCAGCCCCGCGACCTCGAGATGATGCCGGAGCGGGTCGAAATACTGGTAGGCGATCGCCGCGATGACGATCGGACCCAGTACCGCGTAGCCCGCGAAGGCCGGGATCGCGATCAGGGAATTGTAACAGCCGTGCGCGAAGACCACCGCGAGAAAGGTGACGAGAAATTCCTCCCACCCGCGTCCGCCGCGCGCCAGCATCCGCCAGAGCGCGTGTCCCGCGATGCCCGTGAGCGAGAAATGCAGCACGTTGGCCGTGAGCAGCCGCAGCCATGCCGTGTAGGTCGAGGACTCCGCGCGGAAATACGAGAGATTTTCCTGAAAGGCGAAGCCAAGCCCGACGAGACCCGCTAGGAGAAGGGCGTCGAGCGCCGTGCCGCGCCGTCGCAGCCAGAGCGCCAGCGGGAGAAAGCAGAGCAGCTTCAGCACCTCCTCCCGCAGCGAGACCCCGGCGAGGTAGTAGAGGAATTGATCGAAAGCCGGATCCTCCGGGCCGCTCTCGAATCCCCGGATCACCTCCTGGATCATCACCGCGTAGAGCGTCAGCGCCGCGCTGAGGATCCCTGACAGAAACGCCAAAAGCGACGGGGGCAGGAAGCTCCGCCATCCCGAACGGAACGAGAGCAGGATGAAAAACCAGATCGCCGCCGTGAAGAGGGCCGGCACCACATGCGGAGAGGTGAGCAGCCGCGTCTCGAGCCGCAGGATCGACGCGGCCATGCCCCCGTGGTCGCCCATCCAGGCCTGTTCGCCGAGGAGCGCGGCCGGATCCATCGCCTGGAGCACCGAGGCATCGGCGAGCAGTTCCCCCATCGTCGCACGATCCTCCTCGTAGCGCGCCAAGGCCACCGCACTGCGTCGCGCATAAGCCGCCTCGGGGTATGCGGCCGCCTCCGCCCGGTACTCACGGAGCGCAGCCGCCCCCTCGCCGGCGAGGAAGTGCAGATCCCCGAGACATTCGCGATGGTGGCGCGTCTCCCCCGGCGAGGCCGCGAGCTTCGCGATCGCGGCGGCGTGGTCCTTCGTCACGAGCCCCTCCCACCAGATCCGCAGCACCGGAGCCGCCGGATCGGCCCCGAGATCCTCCAGCGCCGCTTCGAACT
>JALRFZ010000693.1 GCA_023253615.1 Verrucomicrobiales bacterium
TCCACCAGGTCGCGTAGGTGGAAAATTTGTAGCCGCGGCGGTATTCGAATTTTTCGACGGCTTTCATCAGGCCCATGTTGCCTTCCTGGATCAGATCGAGGAAGGAGAGACCGCGGTTCGTGTATTTTTTCGCGATGGAAATGACAAGACGGAGGTTCGCCTCGACCATCTCGTCTTTCGCCTTCCGGGCCTCCTCGATCTGCTCGCGCAGGGTGCGGGCGAGGCGGTCGAATTCCTCGTGGCTCATCCACACTTCCTTTTCAAAGGCGGCTTTCGCCCGCGCGGCTTCCGTTTTCTCCTTGCGATCGACGGCGGTGGCGATCTGGGCGGAAAGGGCGGCTGAGCGAACCGCGTAGGTGTCGGTATGGGCGACGAGATCCTCGGTGACCCGCTGCTTGAAGTAAAAGCGGGTGTAGGCCTTGGCCAACTCGGCGTGTCCCTTCTCCCAGGTCTCGACGGCCTTCTGCGAAGGCGTCTCGGTCTTCGGATCTCGCAGCGCGGCATAGGCCTCGGTGAGTTTGTCGCGCAGGTTCGCGACCTGTTCGCGGAGTTTTTCGAGATTCTTCAGGTAGCGGGGCCGGCTCTCGATCTTCTTGTCGAGGATGAGTCGATCGAAACGCTCGTCGCCTTGTTCCAGGCGGGAGGCCAGATCCAGATAGGCGTCGGGGATGAAGCCGAAGCGGCAGAGGATCTTGCGCGTCTCGGACTCGGACTTTTCGATCCGCTTCGAGATGGCCACTTCCTGTTCGCGGTTCAGCAGGGGAACCTGTCCCATCTGCTTGAGATACATCCGCACGGGATCATCGAGAATGTCGAGGCGCCCCTCGCGCTCGGTGCGCTTGGAAACGGTCTCGTCGCTTTCGTCCTCCGCCACATCCTCGACATCTTCGACGGCACCCGCCTTCTGGTTGTCGACTTCAGCCGAATCGATGATGCGGAACTTCATCACCCGGAGGCGCTCGATGAGATCCTCGAAGAGCTCGATGTCCGTTTCGGTGTCGGGAAGGGCCTCGTTGATATCGTCGTAGGTCAGGTAATCCTGCTCCTTGGCGAGGCGGATGAGATCCCGGATGATGGGGCGGAATTCCGGAGCATCGAGAGGTGACACGCTCTCCACGGGAGCGGCCGATCCCATGATCGCGGGACCCTGGATTTCCCCCGATTTTTTGGTTGATCGTTTCGCGGCTGACTTGTTAAGCTCGGGACCGCTGCCGTTGCCTTGATCGATGGCCATGTTCCGGACAAAAAGGGGGGGACAGAAAGAAAAACGCTCCCGGAGGCCGGAAGCGTCTAACATTCGTTTAGCAGTCCCCTGAGGTCAAGGAGGACTTTGGCGAGCCGTGTCACCTCATGTTCGGGCAATCCCGGCGCCCCCATCTGGGCCTTGGTGACCGAGATCTGGCGTTGGATGCTCTGCCGTTTCAGGGCGGCGAGACATTCCCGCGCCAGTGCCGGTGTCACTGCGGCGGATTCCTGGGAAAGCAGACGCACCACCGCCTGATGTTCGCCCTCGGGAAGCCGGCTGAGGTAGGCGTTCACACTGGCCGGAGTGCCCGGGTCGAAGTCGGCGGTCCAGAGCCGGGTCAGCAACTCCGTTTCGGTGAGATTGCGGAAAAAATCAGGGGCTGGACCGGTGACGATCGCCTTGCGCACTTCCGGTTCGGTCAGCAGCCCGCGACAGAGGAGGCGGATCGAGCGGTTCGAGATTTCCGTGACGGCAGGAAAGGAGACGGAGTCGCCCGAGTCGGAGGTCTCGTCCCGTCCCGGAGGCGGCGCGGCCGCGCCTTCGGCGCGCCGCATCTGCACCATCTCGCGTTTGTGTACCACCTTGTCGGCCCGCACCTTGGCCGCGAGGGCGTCGCGGACGAGTTTGCGGATGTCGTCTTCACCGACGCCGAGTCGGATCGTGACCCGGCTGATCAGGGAATCCTGCATCATCTTGTCTTCGATCAGGGCGATGTCGGCGGAGAGTTCGCGGGCGAAGGCGAGGCGGTCGCGCAGACTGCCCTGATTCAGCTTGCCTCCGCGACGGTCGATCTGGAAGTCGAAAAACTCGGGCGCCGCCTCGAGGATTTCGCGGAGGGCATCGGCCCCTTGTTTTCGGATCAATGAATCGGGGTCCTCACCTTCCGGCAGCAGGGCGAGGCGGATCAACATGCCGCTCGGAGCGAGGATGCGGAAAGCCTTCGACGCGGCATTGAGACCGGCCGTGTCGGAGTCAAAACAGAGCACGACCTCCTCCGTGTGCCGTTTCAGGATCCTCGCATGATCGGGAGTGAAGGCCGTTCCGAGCGGGGCGACGACGTTTTCGATCCCGGCCTCGAAGGCGGCGATCAGATCGAGCTGTCCTTCGCAGATGATCGCCCGTTTCGCCTTCAGGATCGCCCGTTTGCTTTTGTCGAGACCAAAGAACGTGCGGCTCTTGTTGAAAAGGATCGTCTCGGGGGAGTTCACGTATTTTCCACCGCCCTGATCCGGTGAGACAACCCGGCCGCTGAAGGCGATGGGCTCCCCGAGATCATTGTTCACCGGGAACATGAGCCGGTGGCGGAAGAAGCTGTAGGCACCGCCGCCCGGGCGGCCTTCGTCCCGCCACTTCGCGAGCCCGCCCTCGACGAGTTGCGGCACGCTGAAGCCCTCCGCACGCGCCCAGTCCATGAAGGGGCGCTGGTCGTTCGGCGCGTAGCCGAATTTCCATTTCCGCGAAGTCTCCATCGAGAGTCCCCGCGATTTGAGGTAATCCCGCGCCGGTTGCGCCTCCCGGCTTTTGAAGAGGAGACGGTGGAACCACTCCGCCGCCGCCTTCTGCATCCGCATCAGGTCGCTCTTGCCACGCTGCTTCGCGAGTTCCTTCGGATCGAGGGTTTCCTCGATCACCGTCACCCCGGCCCGGTCCGCGAGCTTCTTGGCCGCCTCGGGGAAGGAGAGATTTTCGTAGAGCATCACGAATTTGATCGCATCGCCGCCGGCCTGGCAGCCGAAGCAGTGGAAAATCTGCCGATGGGGATTGACGTTGAAGCTCGGCGTCTTACTCAAAGAAACCGGCGACCTGGACGGCGCAATCGAGACGTGGCGTGCAGCCCTACAGAGCCAACCGAACAACGCCGAACTCTACAATAACATCGGCATTGCCCTGGCCGAGCAAGATAAACTGACTAAAG
>JALRFZ010000725.1 GCA_023253615.1 Verrucomicrobiales bacterium
GAACTCACCGGTGGCGAGTTTCGCATCGATCGCGGCGGGATCGACCGGGACGCCCCATTCGAACTGGAGCGCCTCGGCTTCCTTGCCGCAACGGCGGGCGACATCGACCCACTTGTCGGAGAAGGCGCCCGAGCAGCAGCAAAGGACCTTCTTGGTGGCGAGGTTGCGGACGGCACCCTCCATCACACCCCAGGCGGAGGAGGTGGAGAGGAAAACGGGCTGGGTCGTGCCCATGAGGGTCTGGAGACGGGGCTGGATCGCGTCGTAGAGGGCGACGAAGTCCTTGCTGCGGTGACCGATCATGGGGGCGGCCATCGCCGCGTAGGTCGCCGGCGAGACCTCGACAGGTCCCGGGATGTGAAGTCGGATGTGTTGGCTCATGTGTGGGCGGAATTTGGACTCCGGAGGGAAATTCACAAACCGATTTTCGTATCGGATACGGTAAACGCGGGCCGAGGGATACGGAGCAGAGGGAAATCCTTGGTCGGACCGCTGATGGACGCTGATTTTCGCTGATTTCGGGGGAAGGGTTGGGAAGGCGTCCGGATTCTTCGGACCTCCAAACAATTTGCGTGGATCGGCGAAAATCAGCGGTTTCTCACGTCATTTGGCGCATCTGCGGGTGGAATGGGGTGGTCAGACGACCGGATGGCGTGATTTCATCGATCAATGCGACTAGACTGTCTCCTGATTATCTTAATGCTGGAATTTGTAGTCCCATCTCGGGCGGCCGATCCCCTCTACGCGATCGAGCAGACCGTCGCGAGTCGCGGCTTTGACGGCAAAACCTGCTGGGTCCACGCCCGGGCCGGGGTGATTCCGCCGCAGGCCGGGGGCAATGACTCGGACCAGCCCCTCGCGGTGATGACCCTGCAAAAGCTCGATCTCGCCGGCTCGGACCTCTTTTACGCGGTTAACACGATGCGGAGCAGCGATCTCGGCAAGACGTGGAGCGAGCCGGTCGAGCACGAGAGCTTCGCACGGCGGCCTTTTACTTGGAAAGAGCACCAGGATCTCGAGATCACCGTCTGCGACTACTGGCCGAAGTGGCATGCGGCCTCGGGCAAGCTTCTTGGCATCGGCCACACCGCGATCTACGAAAAGGGCCACGTCATGAAGGTGCGTCCGCGTGGCACCGCCTATGCCGTCTACGATCCGGCGGCGAACGCGTGGTCGCCCTGGCAGACGCTGGCGATGCCGGATGATCCGAAGTTCGAGAACGCCGGGGCGGGCTGTGTCCAGCGGGTCGATCTCGAGGACGGCACGGTCCTGCTGCCGATCTATTTCAAGGCACCTGACGCAGAGCGTTACTCGGTGACGGTGCTGCGCTGTGCTTTCGATGGAAAGGAACTGCGCTATCTCGATCAGGGCAACGAAGTCACCGTTCCCATCGGTCGTGGTCTCTACGAACCATCACTGACCCGGTGGGGCGGACGCTTTTTCCTGACCCTGCGCAACGATGAAAGTGGTTATGTGTCGGTGAGTGACGATGGCCGCACCTTCTCCGAGCCGGTGCCTTGGTGTTGGGATGACGGCTCCGACCTCGGCAATTACAACACCCAACAACACTGGGTGACCCACCGCGAGGCGCTCTTCCTCGTCTACACGCGGCGTGGGGCGAACAACGACCACGTCATGCGGCATCGAGCCCCGCTCTTCATCGCCCGGGTCGATCCGGAGACGCTCCGCGTGGTGCGGGCGAGCGAGCAGGTCCTCGTTCCCGAGCACGGTGCGCGCCTCGGCAATTTCGGAGTGACCGAAGTGAATGAAAACGAAAGCTGGGTCACCGTCACCGAGTGGATGCAGGCCCCCGGCCCGCGCTTCTACGATCCCGCTCCCCTCATCGCCCGCGGCGCGGACAACCGCGTCTGGGTGGCGAAGGTAAAATGGACAACGCCGAACCTGAATGACAAGGGAATGGGGACAAAGGAATGAGGCGAAAACGGATCCTTCCATTCCTCTGTCCCCATTCCCGTGTCACTATTTCACAAGCTTTTGAAAAACGCCGCCAGATGAAACCTTCACTCGCCCTTCTGCTTCTTTTCCCGATCCTCCTCCAAGCCGCCGAACCTCTCCCCAACCTCATCCTCATGATGGGCGACGATCATGGTTGGGAGGAAACCGGCTACAACGGACATCCCTATGTGAAAACCCCCGTCCTCGACGAGATGGCTGCGACCGGTCTGAGGCTCGATCGTTTTCACGCGGCCCATCCAAGTTGTTCGCCGACGCGCGCGAGTTTCCTCACGGGTCGCCATCCGAACCGCATGGGCACCTTCGCGCCGGGCTGGTCTTTTCGTCCCGAGGAGATCACGATCGCTCATCTTGCGACCAAGGCCGGTTATCGATGCGGGCATTTTGGGAAGTGGCACGTCGGCGCGGTGAAGAAGGAGTCACCGGTGAGCCCGCTCGCGATGGGTTTCCACGAATGCCTTTCCCATGACAACTTCTTCGAGCTGAATCCCTCCTTCTCGCGCAACGGCGGCCCGCCCGAGGTCTTCCCGGGCGAGAGCTCGGCCATCCTTGTTGACGAAACGATCCGCTTTCTCGACCGGGCCCGTGACGAGGGAAAACCCTTCCTCGCGGTGATCTGGTTCGGTTCGCCGCACGAGCCCTATCAGGGATTACCCGAGGATCTCGCGCTCTACGACGATCTTCCCGCGAAGTACCCTGACAAAATGGTCAAACTGACTTCCAACGAAACCGGTGGCCAGACGACCCGTCCTCTGGGCGACGTCTTGCGCGAGCGCTACGCGGAGATCACGGCGATGGACCGGGCCATCGGCACCCTGCGAAAGCACCTCGCCGGTTCGGGATTGAAGGAGAACACGCTGGTCTTCTACTGCGGCGACAACGGAACCTCTCCCGACGGATTCCGTGAATCGCCCCATCGCGGGATGAAGGCCGATTTCTATGAGGGAGGCACCCGCGTGCCCGGCCTGATCGAGTGGCCCGCACGTTTCCCCAAGCCGATCGCGACGCCCTTGCGCGCTTCGACGGGCGATCTTCTGCCGACTTTCGCGGGAATCGCCGGAGTGCCCCTGCCGGACCGTCCTCTCGACGGGATCGACCTGATGCCGCTGCTCTCGGCGGGAACCGGGGAACGTCCCTCGCCGCTTTACTTCTGGGGTTACGACACCCGGGCGCTCATCGCACGGAAGCCGAAACCCTACCTCGATCCCGAGTTGCAGAAAGGCACGACTCCCTTGGTCAAGGTGGCCAATGGCATCGCCACGAGGAACTTCCAGAACTACCGGCAGCCGGCGATCGTGGAAGGCGATATCGGTGGAGCCCGATCCATCATCGACGGTCGCTACAAGCTGCTCGTGCAGGATCAGAAAAAGGGGGGCGCGAAACGCGAGCTCTTCGACCTCGAGGCCGATCCGGGAGAGAAGACCGATCTCGCGGCGCAAAAACCGGAAGTGGTTGAAGATCTTGCCACGAGATTGCGCGAATGGCAGGATTCCGTCCTTCAGAGTCTGAGCGGAGCCGACTACGTGAAATAAGCTCGCCTCGGTGACGTTCCCCTGCTTTCATCGCGACCTGCCATGATTTCCATCGACCTTTCCGGCAAAACCGCCCTCATCACCGGCGCCTCGCAGGGCATCGGCGCACGCATCGCCCGCACCTTTCACGGGGCCGGGGCGGACGTGATCCTCAATCATCCTGACAAAGGCACCACCGGTGATGATGCGGCGGCCCTCGCCGAGGCATTGAACGCGGCCCGCCCCGGCAGCGCCCTCGTCGCCGCCGCCGATGTCTCCGACGAGACGCAGGTCCGGGCGATGATGGAATCGGCCGGAGCCTGGCGTGGCGGCATCGATTTTCTCATCAACAACGCCGCCATCATCCGCGACCGCACCATCGCGAAGATGAACCGCGAGGAATGGGACGCCGTCCTCGATGTGAATCTCACCGGCGTCTTCCTCTGCTGCCAGCACGGCCTCGGCGTGATGCGCGACGGTGGGGCGATCGTCAGCTTCGGTAGCATCGCCGCGATCCAGGGTTTCTTTGGTCAGGCCAACTATGCTGCCGCGAAGGCGGGAGTGCAGGCTATGATGCGCGTCCTCAGCCGCGAGGCGGCGCGCCGCGGCATCCGGGCGAACGCCGTCGCTCCCGGAGTCATCGACACGAGCATGGCCGCGACCATTCCCGAGAGCGTGCGCGAGGAAATGCTGAAGAACGTGCCTCTCGGCCGCTTCGGGACGACGGAGGAGGTCGCGAATGTCGTCCTCTTCCTTTGCTCGCCCCTCGCCTCCTACGTCACCGGACAAACCATCGAGATCAACGGAGGATGGCGCGGCTGACGCCGCGCCGGTAAAAGGTGAAAGGTAAAAAGTAAAAGGTCGGGACGCGAAGCGAAGAGATCAGCGAAAATCAGCGTCGATCAGCGGTCCATCGGTTTCATGCGCGCCAAAGCCCAACTCTCCACCGCCGATGAAGCCATCGCCGCGATTCCGAGCGGAGCCACCGTCGCGATCGGCGGATTTGTCGGGGCGGGTCATCCGGAGTTGCTCACCGCCGCGCTCGAACGGCGCTTCCTCCAAGAGGGTAAGCCGCAGGACCTGACCCTCTACTATTGCGCCGGACAAGGCGACCGCGGCGATCGCGGGCTCAATCACCTCGCCCACCGCGGGCTGGTGCGCCGTGTCGTCGGAGGCCATTGGAACCTCGCTCCCAAACTCGGCGCGCTCGCGCTCGCCAACGAGATCGAGGCCTACAATTTTCCGCAGGGCGTGCTCTGCGTGCTGCTGCGCGAGATCGCAGCGAAACGTCCCGGGATTTTCACGCAGGTGGGATTGAACACCTTCATCGATCCGGTCAACGGCGGCGGCCGTCTCAACGAACGCACGATCGAGCCGCTCGTCGAGCGAATCGTGCTCGATGGCCGGACCTGGCTGCGCTATAAACCCGTGCCGGTGAATGTCGGGCTCATCCGCGCGACGACGGCGGACCGAAAGGGCAATCTCGTGATGGAGCGCGAGGGTTTCATCGGCGAAGTCCTCCCCATCGCCCAGGCAGCGAAGAATCACGGCGGCATCGTCATCGCCCAGGTCGAACGGATTGTCGACCGCATCGCCGATCCGAAGTCGGTGCGGGTGCCCGGCATCCTCGTCGATCATGTGGTGGTGTCAGGAGGCGAAGGACACGACCAGACTTTCGGCGAGGCTTTCAATGCGAGTTACGTCGAGACCGGTGACGACCTCGCCGCGGTGCCGCGGCTCGGGTTTTCCGAGCGCAAGATCATCGGGACGCGGGCCTTGCGCGAGGTGCGCGCGGGCGACATCGTCAATCTCGGCATCGGACTCCCCGAAGCGGTCGCGGCGGTGGCGGCGGAGACGGGAAGACTCGGCGAATTCACCCTCACCGTCGAGAGCGGGCCGACCGGCGGCGTTCCGGCTTCGGGACTCAGCTTCGGATGCAGCCATTATCCCGAGGCCATCATCGACCAGCCCTCGCAGTTCGATTTTTATGATGGAGGCGGTCTCGACCTCGCCGTGCTCGGGGCGGTCGAGATTGATGCGGAAGGCAGCGTGAACGTGACCCATTTCGCGGGCCGCTTCGCCGGGGTCGGCGGCTTCATGAACATCGCCCAGAGCGCGCGGCGTCTCGTCTTCTGCTGCACCTTCCGCGCCGGCGATCTCGAGGTGGTGGTGGACGAGGGGAAACTGCGGATTGTCCGCGAGGGCAAACACGCGAAGTTTGTGCGTTCGCTCGACCAGGTTTCCTTCCACGGTCCCTCCGCCCTCGCGCGGGGACAGCAGGTGCTTTATGTCACGGAGCGGGCGGTGTTTGAACTGACCGATCGCGGCCTGCGCCTCGTGGAGATCGCGCCGGGAGTGGATTTGGAGAACGAGGTGCTCGGGCGGATGGAGTTTGCGCCGGAGCTGGGGGCGCCGCTCCGGGAGATGACGTCCTGAGGAGTCAACCGACCAGTTGACGAACGTCAATCGTCGCGTCCGGGAAGCGGGCCGGAGCCGCCTCGCCGTTTTGCAGAATGGTCTTCGATTCGTAACCGAGGAACTGCGGTTGCCGGTAAATCTCGAGCTGCTTCTGCGGGACGTTGAGGATCCACACTTCCTCGATGCCGGCTTTCGCGTAGAGGGGAAGCTTCACGTTCTGGTCGAAGGCAAGGCTGGAGTCGGCGACTTCGATGATGAGGAAGACATCTTCTGCGACGGGGTGCCGCGACCGGTAATGATCCTGGGATGGACGGAGAAGCATCAGGTCAGGTTCGGGCATGTCGGACTCGCCGAGTTGAAGCGGGCCCTGGGTTGCAACGAGCCAGCGCGCAAGAGCTCGATCCGAAAACCACTGCGAAAGCAAGTAGACCGACCCGCTGTGAAAGGGACCAATGGGCAGCATATCGACAATCTCCCCGTCAATGAGTT
>JALRFZ010000046.1 GCA_023253615.1 Verrucomicrobiales bacterium
TTGCGTTTCCACAGATCCGAGGCTTCCATTTGCTGGATTATCAGGATTTTGATATGAGATCACCTAGATTGATTGGGGTCGGCAATTCTTATTATCACGTCATATCCAGGGTCGTCGATCGACGGATGGTCTTCGGCGGGCGGGAGAAGGAGGTGTTTCGGAAGATTCTTCGCAACCTGGAGGCTTTCACGGGGGTGCGGGTGGTGACCTATTGCCTGATGTCGAACCACTTCCATCTCCTCCTGGAGGTGCCGGAGCGGGAAACGCTCGCCCCTCTCGACGAGGAAGGTCTCCTGGCGGTGCTGCCCCTGCTCTATGACGCCGAGACCGTCGAGGGAGTGAAACAGGAACTTCAGCGCGCCCATGCCTCGGGCAACGATGCCTGGAAACGGGAAATCCTCGCCCGCTATGAACGCCGCCGCGGCGACCTCTCGAACTTCGTGAAGGAATTGAAACTGCGGGTCACGCTCTACATCAACAAACGCTTCGACCGCACCGGAACGCTCTGGGAGGGTCGCTTCAAGAGCGTTCTGGTCGAGGATTGCGAAAGTGCCCTGCTCACGATCGCGGCCTACATCGATCTGAATCCGGTCCGGGCGGGCCTGGTGTCACGACCGGAGGACTATCGCTGGAGCGGCTACGCGGAGGCCGTCGGCGGCGGGAAAAGCGCGGCACGGGCGCGGGAGGGCATCGGCCGGATGCTCTCGGTCGCCCTGCACGACCCTGACGCGCCACACGATTGGGAGCAAACCGCGGCCCGCTACCGGATGTTTCTGTATGACGAAGGCCGAGAGGTCGCGGGCGATGCGGATCTGGGCCGGAAAAGTCGTCGCGGCATGCCGGAGTCGGAAGTGGAGGCGGTGCGGGAACAAGGCGGCAAAATGTCCCTGCCGGAGGCGCTGCGACACCGGGTGCGCTACTTCTGCGACGGTGCGGTGCTGGGCACGGCGAGGTTCGTCGATGGGGTCTTCGAGCGCGAACAGACCCTGCGCCGTCGGTACGGCGAAAAACGCACGAGCGGCGCGCGACGGATGCGCGGCGCGGACTGGGGCGAGCTGCGCGTGATGCGGGATTTGCGAAAGGACGTGATGGGCGCGTAGCTGGCTGCTGTCCGGCCAGCCCCTTTCCCTGTGATGAAAGTCCTTTGCTCCATCGTCCTGATCTCCCTGACATTCCTCCAAAGCCACGGCGCGGAGAAGCCGAACATTCTCTTCATCGCCGCGGACGACCTCGCGTCCACGCTCGGTTGCTACGGCGATCCCGTCGCCCGCACTCCGCATCTGGACCGGCTGGCCGCCTCCGGGGTTTGCTTCACCCGGGCGTTCCATCAAATTCCGCTCTGCAATCCGGCCCGTGCCAGCCTGATGACCGGGCGCCGACCCGACACGACGCAGGTGTATGATCTCGAGCGTCATTTCCGCGAGGCGCTGCCGGAGGTCGTCACTTTGCCTCAGCATTTCGCCGCGGCCGGTTACCTCACGGCGCGCGTGGGAAAGATCTACCATTACGACGTGCCGGCCGATATCGGCACGGATGGCTTTGATGATCCGCCTTCGTGGCAGATGACGGTGAATCCCAAGGGCCGCGACAAGACGGACGAAGCTCTCGTCTTCAATGCGGAACCGCACCGCAAGATCAGCGCCGCCCTCAGTTGGCTTGCGGCAGAGGGAACGGACGAAGAGCAGACCGACGGGATGGTCGTGACCGAAGCGATCCGTTTGATGCGCGGGCATCGGGAAAAGCCCTTCTTCCTCGGCGTGGGATTCTTCCGCCCCCACACTCCGTTTGTCGCGCCGAAGAAATACTTCGACCTCCATCCGCTCGAGACCATGCGACTCCCCTACGCGCCGGAGAATGACCGCGACGACATCCCGGCCGCGGCCTTCGCCCACAACAATCCCGTGCCGCACTATGGTCTGGACGCGGAAACGCTGCTTCGGGCGAGGCAGGCTTACTATGCGAGCGTCTCATTCGTCGATGCGCAGGTCGGCCGGCTGCTTGAGGGGCTTGATGAGCTGGACCTCGCAAAGAACACCATTGTCGTTTTCTGGAGTGACAACGGCTTCCATTTGGGCGAGCACGGCGGGATCTGGCAGAAGCGCACCCTTTTCGACGAAGCCGCCGGCGCCCCCTTGCTGTTCCGTTGGCCGGGAGCGGAAGGCAATGGCCAGCCCTGCCATCGCGTCGTTGAATTCGTCGATCTCTACCCGACCTTGGCGGAAGCTGCGGGCCTGTCCGTACCCACGGACCTCGAGGGCCGCAGTCTCGTGCCGCTGCTCCATGATCCGCTCAGGGAATGGGAGGGAGGTGCCGTGACACAGATCCTGCGTCCCGCCGACGACCGCCTGGCCGCTCCCGTGATGGGCCGCAGCATTCGCACGGAGCGCTGGCGCTACACGGAGTGGAACGGTGGCAAAGACGGAGTCGAGCTCTACGATCACGCGTCCGATCCCGGGGCGTTTGAAAACCTTGCCATCGATCCCGCGCCGGAGATCGGAAAAGTCATCGAAAGCCTGCGACCGCTCCTGGAAGACAAGGCCCGGGGCCTGCCCCCCTCCACCGCCTTCGATCCCACACGGCTCTGATCAGGCCCGCACGCTCAACGGGGTGTCGTCGGCGAGGCGGACTCGGGCCGTATGATGAGTGCCGGGGGAGCGGACTCGCCGCTTTCAAGATCGATCGTCGACTCGTAGGAGCCGGCGGCCGGCGGAATGCGGTAGACGCTTGAGCGAGGGAGCGGAGGGCGCTTCGGCAGTCCGACGGATCCGGCCGGCGCCATTTCCTTCGTTTTCGCTTCGAGCGGGGCGGTGGCCCCTTCGCGCCCATCCTTGGCGAACTTTGCCTCGTCGAGCCGCAGTTCCCCTGAGGGACGCCATGCATCATCAATTTTCACGACTCCCGGCGCGATCTCGCGCTCATCGGTACGATCGAGCGGGAGGTGGTTGAAGAGGCTCGATTCGTCAGCCTGCCGGGACCTGCGCGGAATGCGGACTTCATCGGGCTTTTTGAAATGCACGGGATCGCCGGCCACCTCTTGTTCGGGCCATACCCGCCCGGAGGCTTTTGCGGTGACCCGGGCGATGGCATCGCGGATCTGCTCGTCCATCGCGGCGGACTCCGCCGCCAATTCGGGCGAAGAGGGGGCGTCCTCGACGATCCGGTTCATTCCGACGCCTTCATCCGTCACGGGGCCTCCGGTCACCTCTCCCGGAGATCCTCCGGCCGTTTCCACGCCGACTGTTTCCACGGGGGAGGCGGCAGCGAGCGAGGTGAGCATTTCCTCCGGAGAAGCGCCGAAGGCGGCGCGGAGTTCGCCCGCGAGTCCGGGCAAGGTCTCGAGCACGACTCCGGCGAAAAGGGTGTCATCATCGGGAAACTCAAGCCTCGCTGCATACAGGATGGTGATGACCGACTCCGTGTCGTCGCCGAACGTGTCGAGAGCCGCCACGAGAAGGTCGATGCGGCAATCGGGGTTTGTCTGGATCGAGTCCCGGATCAACACCACCGCCTGGTCGGGATGCACTTCGAGCCCCGCGCGCAAGGTCTCGACGGCCGTTGCACAATGGGAAGCGAACTGGAGCCCCCCGCACAAAAAAGGGACCGGTGGATCGCGAATACCACGAGAAAAGTAAAGTTGCGAACTTCATGATCACCGCAGAGGTGGAGCGGGTAGTGGGAATCGAACCCACATAACTAGCTTGGAAGGCTAGGGCTTTACCACTAAGCTATACCCGCGTTCGCAATAACTTTGCCGACACTTATAAAGACTTATTAATTTTTATAATTATTAAAAATCAACTGAGCTTTATCATCGACCTCCGGGCGGCTGGAACCGCGCGGAGAGAGAGGAATGTATCCGTCGTAGCAGGATTGCCAACTCTCTTTTTTGAATTTGTGATGAGATCAACTGGTGACAGCCACCCTCGTTCTCCGTCAGCCGATGGGTTGATGTACCGGTTTGATTCCGCGGTCCGGCGTGGTCCGCTGGTGGTCGCCGCGGCCACGGGCATAGCCGGGATCGCCCTGATCGACCACGATCGCAGCGGGATCTTTTCGACCGCCGCCCTGCTTCTCGGCTTCTGGGTCTTCCATCTGCATCGCCGCCGCGGCTCCCTCGCTGTGATCGCCGCGGGGGCTCTCGCCTCCTTCCTCCTTCTGGGTTGGAGACATGGGGAGCGGCTCGCGGAGATCCATGCCTTTCCCCTCGCCCGGACCCTCGCCGAGGGCAATGCGGTCCGTATCGAAGGAGAAGGCTGGATCGATGACGCGATCGATCGAGGGGCGCGCTCTCTCTCGACGACGATGCGACTTGAGCGGATCCGGATCGCCGGGCGCGAAATCCCGTGCGATCACCGCGTTCCCGTCTGGGTGCGGAAGGTGCCCGGACCGGTCGATTATGGGACACCGGTGCGATTTTCGGGCCGCCTTCTCCCGCTCGAAGGACCGTCGGTCCCTGGCGGCTTCGACGCGCGGGCATTTTATTTCCGCCAATCCGGTTCGCTCGGAAAACTGGAGATCGGAGAAGGCGATGTCTTTGAAAGGCTCGCCGGGCGCCGTGGTTCGGCTCTGGTGCGCCATGCCCTGCAGCTGCGCAGCAGCCTCGAAGACGCCCTCCTTCTCGGCGTGCCGCGCGAGCACGAACCCTACGCCCGGCTCGTCGCGGCGATGGCCCTTGGCGCCCGCGAAAACTCTCCCGAGGAACTCGAGGAATATTTCCGTATCAGCGGCACGATGCACCTTTTCGCCGTCTCCGGGCTGAATGTCGCCATCCTTGCCGGGATGCTGACGTGGGTCGCCTCTTTTCTCGGCGTGCCGCGGTCGCGGGCCGTGCCGGTGATCATCCCGGTCGTGCTCTTTTACGCGGTGCTCACCGGCCTGAGTCCTTCGGCGGTGCGGGCCGCGCTGATGGCGGCCGCCTTCCTCGCCGGGTATTCGCTGCGGGAGAAACCACGCCTCCTCAACAGCCTCGGCTTTGCCGCGATCCTGCTGCTCGCCTGGGATCCCCAGCCGCTTTTCCTACCCGGCTTCCAGTTGTCTTTTGCCGTGCTCGTCTTCATCGCGATCCTGGCTCCCGTCTTGAGCGAACGTTTTGCCAGACCTTTCCTCGTCGATCCCTACGTTCCACAAAGTCTCATCCGTCCCGCGCGGCGATTCGCCGACCGGGTGGCGGGATGGGTCGCCGCCCTTTTCGCCGTTTCCCTGGCCTCCTGGCTCGGATCGCTGGGGTTGCTCGCCTGGCATTTCCAAAGCGTCTCGCCGGTCGGCATCCTCGCGAACGTCTTCATGGTGCCGGTCGCCGGTGTCGTGATGGGTCTCGCCGCCGCCTCGCTCGTCTCCTTCGGCCTTCACCTCACCTGGATCACCTTCGTGACGAACCGCTTGAATGTCCTCGTATCGATCACGATGACGGCGTTGGCCCAGTTTTTCTCCGGCCTGCCCGGAGCAACCCTGCACACCGGCACCGACCGTCCGCGCGCCCCCCTCGAGGACACCCTGCGCCTCGATCTCGTCGGAGAGAGAGGGGAAGGCGCCGCCCTGCTCAGGATACCCGCGGGCCGATCCGCCGATCCGATCCTCTGGATGATCGACAGCGGCGGCGACCGCACCTACCAGGGCCGGGTCCTCCCCCTGATGCGGAGCCAAGGCCTCAACCGGATTGACGCCCTGGTCCTCACCCATGGGGACGAAGGCCATCTCGGAGCTGCGGCAGCGGCGATCCATCAATTCCGCCCCTCACTCCTGCTCGAGCCGGCGGTCGAAAACCGCTCGCCGGGCCATTCCGCGATTCTCGGGGCGGCGCAGCGTTTCGGCGTCGAATCCCAGGCCATCGACCGTGGCCAAAGGCTCACCGTCGGCGACGGGACGACCTTCACCGTCCTCCATCCCTCGAGCCTGCGCCCGGGCCGCCTCGCCGACGACCGTTGCCTCGTCGTGAAAATCGAATATGCCGGCCGCTCCTTGCTCTTGACCTCTGACAGCGGATTCGAGACCGAGCGCCATCTTATCGATTCGGGTGCCGATCTCCGGGCCGACGTCTGGATCCGCGGCCAGCATGGCGATTCGCCCTCCGGTCTCGCCGCCTTCGTCGATGCCATCGCCCCCCTGGCCGTTGTCTCGAGCCACTCGGAATTCCCCGAGTCCGAACGCATTCCCCAAACCCTGAGGGATCACCTCTCCGCCCGCGGGATCGCCCTCTACGATTTCGAAACTGCCGGAACGGTCGCCGTCGAGATCTCGGCCGACCGTTCCCTGCGCATCCTGCCCTTCTCCGGACCCGAGTCGGCACGGGACTTCCCGAGACCCGCCCTCCCCTGAGAGAACTTTTTAAATTTTCCTAAGAAGTTCCAACTCATACCCGTCCTCCTTCGGTCGGCAATCGGATGGTCCGGAAATTCTTTTCCGCTCTGTTCGTTTTCCTTTCACTTATTTCCATTATTTATAAAAATCTGCGGTAGAGTTTGTTCAAGACCGGCTTCCCCGACATTGACTTTGCGTCGGAAACGGTTAAAAAACAGGACGAGATTCGCGCTTATGCAATCCTCAGCATTCATCCAACGGTTCGCCTCTCTCACCCTCGCTGCCGCGGGGGTCATGACGCTCGCCAGTTGCACCACCACCAACACTTCGAGCCTGACCGCGCTGTCGAGTCAGAACAAGATGGCGGTGGCCAGGATCGCCGAAGAGGAGCCCGCCACCGAGCCGCTCAGCCTCGCCCCACCTCCCGCAACCGCGGCTCCAGCGGCACCCGCGACAAACGCGCCGCTTTCTCCCGTCTCCTCGGATCAGATCGCCGGACTTCCCGCCCCTCCTGCCTCGACCGATCCCGTGGCCGTTCCGAAGCCCGCTCCGACGACTCCGGCGACCACGCTCGCATCGGTGCCCCGCACACCGGTTTCCAACCGTCCCACCAACCAGATCATGATGGTGCGGACCACGGCCTACACCCACACCGAATCCGATCACCTGCGTTACGGACGCAAGAGCGCCGCCGGGAACACCCTCCAATATGGTTCGGTCCGCAGCGCCGCCGCCGATTGGTCGATATATCCGCTCGGCACCCGCTTCATGATCGAAGGCCTGCCCTACGAATATGTCGTCGATGATTACGGCAGCGCCCTTGTCGGCACGGAGACCATCGACATCTACAAGCCAGAGAAAGGCACGATGAACAACTGGGGCGTACGCAACGTCCCCATCCGCGTGCTTGAGTGGGGATCTTTCGAAGAGAGCCGCAAAATTCTCGACGAACGCAAGCACGTCCGCCACGCCGACCACGTCCGCGAGATGCTGCAGGAGATTGAGAAAAAGGGCCGCAACGGTTCCATCTCCCTTTCGCCGACCGGCACCAGCGCTTGATCCGCCTCCCGGATCCCGATTCCCCGCGCGATGACCAAGGCCGAGCGCTCCGCCTACATCGCCGATCGCCTCGAGGAACTTTATCCCGAGACCCCGATTCCGCTGGATCACCGGGATCCCTACACCCTCCTCATCGCCGTGCTGCTTTCCGCGCAGTGCACCGACGCCCGCGTCAACACCGTCACTCCCGCCCTTTTCGAGTTGGCGGACAACCCCGCCGCGATGGCGAAAGTGCCCGTCGAGTCCATCCGCGAGATCATCAAACCCTGTGGACTTTCCCCGCGCAAGTCGTCCGCCATTTCCGAACTTTCGAAGATCCTCGTCGACCGGCATGGCGGTGAGGTGCCCGCCGATTTCGAGGCGCTCGAAGCCCTCCCCGGAGTCGGACACAAGACCGCCTCGGTCGTGATGAGCCAGGCCTTCGGCGTGCCCGCCTTTCCTGTCGACACCCACATCCACCGCCTTGCCCAGCGTTGGAAATTGACCAGTGGCAAGAACGTCGAACAGACTGAGCGCGACTTGAAAAGAGCGTTCCCCGAAAGGCTCTGGAACAAGCTCCACCTCCAGATCATCTTCTACGGCCGCGAACACTGCACCGCACTCGGCTGCGACGGCACCGTCTGCGAAATCTGCCGCACTTTGTTTCCCGATAGGTCAAAGGCGGTGAAGACGAGGAAGTGAGGGAGGTGTAGGAGCGGACACCTGTCGTCGAGCGAAGAAGAGGCCGCCTACGGAATACGCAGAAAACGAGGAAATGAAGGAGGCCGGGAGCGATGGCCGGGCATCAACGATCGCAGCAACCTCTGCATTCCTCCCCTTCCGTGTTTTCCGCGTATTCCCCAGGCACCCCCTAGGTTTCGCGAACCCCTCCCACATCCCCAAATCCCGTTGCAAGCCTGCCTTCGGGACGTAGAATGCCGCCCGGCCGAAAACCCGTTACCTCCCACTTTCCCCATGAGCGAAAACGTCAAAAAAATCCTCGTCGCCTACTCCGGCGGTCTCGACACTTCCGTCCTTCTCACCTGGCTGAAGGACACCTACCAGGCCGAGGTCATCGCCTATTGCGCCGATGTCGGCCAGGCCGAGGAACTCGACGGCCTCGAGGAGAAAGCCCTCAAGACCGGTGCGTCCAAGTGCATCATCGGCGATCTCAAGGAGACCTTCGCCGCCGACTACATCTTCCCCATGCTCCAGGCGAACGCCATCTATGAGGGACAATACCTCCTCGGCACCTCCATCGCCCGTCCCTGCATCTCCGAGGGCATGGTGAAGGCAGCCCTCGAGCACGGAGCCAACGCCATCGCCCACGGCGCTACCGGCAAAGGGAACGACCAGGTCCGCTTCGAGCTTTCCGCCGCCTCCCTCGCCCCCGGCGTCCAGATCATCGCCCCGTGGCGCCAGAAGCGCTTCCGCGACCAATTCCCCGGCCGCGCCGAGATGATCGCCTACGCCGCCGAGCACAACATCCCCGTGCAGGCCTCCATCAAGAAATCCTACTCGATGGACCGCAATCTCCTCCACATCAGCTTCGAGAGCGGAGTCCTCGAGGACCCCTGGTACGATCCCTCCGGCGAAGACGACCGCGACATGTATGTCCTCAGCGTTTCCCCCGAGGAAGCCCCCGACCGTGCCGAATACGTCCAGCTCCTTTTCGAAAAGGGCAACTGCATCGGCATCCAGCACGAAGGCCTCGCCGGGATCCTTGCCCAGCTCGGCGACGTGACCGGACAGGGTCAATCCGGCGACTACACCCTCTTCACTCCCTACGGCATCATGCGTGTGCTCAATCTGCTCGGCGGTCGCAACGGCATCGGCCGCGTCGACATGGTCGAGAACCGCTTCGTCGGCATGAAGAGCCGCGGCGTCTACGAGACCCCCGGCGGTTACATCCTCCTCCGCGCGCACCGCCAGATGGAAAGCCTCACGATGGATCGCGAGGTCATGCAGCTCCGCGACTCGCTCATTCCCAAATACGCGCAGCTCGTCTACAACGGTTTCTGGTTCGCGCCCGAACGCGAGACCCTCCAGGCCCTCGTCACCGAGTCGCAGAAGTATGTCAGCGGCGAAGTGCGTCTGAAGCTCTACAAAGGCAACGTCATCGCCGCCGGCGTCCGCTCGCCCCTCCGCCTCTCCAACGAAGCCGTCGCGACGAGGGACGGTGGAGCC
>JALRFZ010000733.1 GCA_023253615.1 Verrucomicrobiales bacterium
TGTCGCCGCGACCGCCACGATCGAGGGCACGGACACCGTCGTGCTCTCCGCCGCCGGCCTGAAGGAACCCGTCGCGATGCGCTACGCCTGGCACAAGCTGGCCGAGCCGAATCTGGCGAACGGGGCGGGGCTCCCGATTTCCGCCTTCCGCGCCGGGACGGTGCCGGACTACGATTTCTTCACCTTGAAGGTGCCCGAGGCGGCCGAATATGAACTCGTCTACGACCTCGACCTGAAAACGCTGGGACCCGAGATCCGCTACGCCGTCGATCGCAGCGCGGAAATCGCGGGCGCCTTCGACCGGGTCGGGTATTTCATGGAGCTGCTGCCCTCCGGCGGCGGCCGCCAATGGGTCTGGACTTCGATGGATGCCTTCACCGGCGAGGCGAAGAAACTCGGTCTTCCGACCTTGAAGTCAGGCATCGTCCATCAGACCGCGGTGCAGAATCTGAAGGTGCTCGGCAACGTCGAGGGCCTCACGAATGGCGAGGGTCTCGTCGGTCAGCTGGAATTCTGGCCGCACAACTACGGGCCGATGAATGCTGCGAAGGTTCCCGGAGCGTCCGAGGAGATCTGGGATTTCGGTGACGCGCCGATGCCGCCGGCGGAGGGTTATGGCTGCATGCAGGTCCATCAGGTCGAGGCGAAGCAGACCGTCTTCGCGATCAACCAATGGCGCGGCGGTCCCTCCGCGGATCTGGGAATCGGGAACAGCTCGAAGGATCCCAAGACCCGCGACTGGACCTTTGCGGGCAACGGAG
This sequence comes from Verrucomicrobiales bacterium, assembly GCA_023253615.1. Classification (GTDB taxonomy): domain Bacteria; phylum Verrucomicrobiota; class Verrucomicrobiia; order Verrucomicrobiales; family DEV007; genus Arctic95D-9. Next base: position 762 of record JALRFZ010000733.1, read on the forward strand.
GTAGCTTCGAGTCGGCGCGGCTTCGGGTGTTTGTCAGGAAAAGGAAATGAGATTCCCAGTCTTCCTTTTCTGTCTCCTCGTGGGATCCGCCTCCTTGGCCGCCGAGGTCACCGTCTCCGATCCCGAATCCGCCCGCAAGGCGGTGCGAGACGCGAAACCCGGGGACGTCATCATCCTCGCCGCGGGCGAGTGGAAAGACGCTGATTTGCGCCTCGATGGCGAGGGCACCGCGGAGCAGCCGATCACGATCCGCGCCGAGACGCCGGGCAAAACGATCTTCACCGGAGCCTCGCGGATCCGGCTCGGAGGTTCGCACCTCGTCGTGAGCGGTCTTTGGTTGAAAAACCTCTCCGGGGCGCAGGCCGACTGGCTCGAATACCGCATTGATTCGAAGCGGCGCGCCAGCCACTGCCGTGTCACCGATTGCGCCTTCACCGAAAGTGAGGACTTCACGGCCGCCGAGACGGAAAATCGCTGGATCGGGATCTACGGCAGCCACAACGTCCTCGATCGTTGCCGGATCGAAGGCAAGAAAAACAAGGGCACCACCGTCGTCGTCTGGCTGGGCGAGGAGGACACGGGATCGCACCGGATCGAAGCGAATCATTTCGGGAAACGCCCCCGCCTCGGGAAGAATGGCGGCGAGACGATCAGGGTCGGTGACAGCAAGACCTCGATGCAGCAGGCGGATTGCCTCGTGCAGGGAAACCTTTTTCACCAATGCGACGGCGAGACCGAGGCGATCTCGAACAAGTCCTGCGGCAACCGCTACCTCGGCAACTGGTTTGTCGAAACCCAGGGCACGCTGACCCTGCGACACGGCAACGGCTGCCTCGTCGAGGGCAATGTCTTCCTTGGCAAGCATCGATCCTCGACCGGCGGCATCCGCGTGATCGGGGAGGATCATGTGGTGGCAGGCAACTTCCTCCGCGATCTCGAGGGCGACAACTTTCGCAGCGCGATTTGCCTCGTCAACGGAATCCCCGACAGCCCGGCGAACGGCTATCATCAGGTGAAAAACGCCACGATCCGCGACAACGTCGTCATCAACTGCAAGGACTCGCTCCTGATCGGTCACAACGATGAGGAAGAGGCCACGTTGGCACCGGACGGTATCGTTGTTTCCGGCAACCGCATCGAGGCCCGCGAGGGCCGTGAGGCCGTACGGATGGAAAAGCTGGCCACCCACGTGGAGTGGCGGGAAAACCGCTACGAAGGCAAGCTGAACGGTGCGGAAGCCTCCGACGGGCTCCGGAGCGGCGGGATCGGTGAAATCCATTTTCCGGAGATGCCGGCGATGGAAAGATTCGGCACGACCTGGCCGGTTTCGGAATGAGGGGCCTTTCCGCCCCCGATCACGTCACAACTCGCACTGGAAAATGGCGTCAAATCCGGGTAAAACCCCTGCATCTATGACACCCCAAGAAAAAGCCCAGTCCCTCGGAATCGATCTCTCGCCCATCACCCCCGGTTACCTGAATCTCTGCATCCGCAGCGGGAACCAGCTCCTCACCTCCGGTCACGTCAGCGACCTGAAAGGGGTGCTCGGCAAGGATCTCACCGTCGAAGACGGCTACGCCGCCGCGAAAAACTGCATGGAGAAGATCCTCCGTTCGGTCCACCACACCCACGGCAGCCTGAACGGACTGCGTTGCCTCAAGCTGCTCGGCTGCGTCTATTCGGCCGGCGACTTCACCGACCAGCACCTCGTCATCAATGGCGCCTCGGATCTCGTCCACGAACTCTACGGCAAGGACGGCGACGGTTATCACGCCCGCAGCGCCCTCGGCTTCGCCGCCCTCCCGACCGGAGCGGCCGTCGAGGTCGAGGCGATCTTTGAGATCCTGTGATCAGACGGCGGATCGGCCGCTCACCCTTTCAGAGTGAGCCGGCCGAAACCCTTGATCCGCTGTTTCGAGGCGATCGTCCCGTCGATGGGGCGCTCGAGCTTGATGCGGCCGATGGGGAGGATCACGCGGGTCTTCGTGACCCGGACGACGACGAGATCGTTCGAGCGCACCAATTTGCCGGGAGAGCCCGGACGTGAGGTGAGACGCATGTTCGTACGGAGGCGCCCGGTGAAGGTCGTGTCGACGATGGCGTCGGTCGTGCTGCGGAGGAGACCTCCGCCGGTCATGTTCACCTTGTCGCCCGAACGTTTGCCGGTGAGCTGGCCGGAGAGGCTGATGGAGAGAGAGCCGGGCTTGGCTTCGTTCTGCACCTCTCCGCGGAGACGCACGATTCCGGAGTAGTTTTCCGCGGAAAGGGGGGAAAGGGAGAGGCCGAAAAGGACTCCGGCGAGGATCAATCGGGTGGGGGACATCAGTTTCATGGGATCGAAGAGTCGGCGCCCCGCGGAAACGGGAACGCCCGGATTCTGAACGAGGAAAAGAGGGCTGACAAGCTCTGTTTGTCGTTTCCTCCCCTCCGCGTGACATCACGAGCGGACCCCATCCTTCGGTGAAGGGGGCGGCTTACGCTACGCAAACCCGTTCTTGAGCCCGCGGGGAGGGATTCTACCTTCGCACCCAGGAGGGTTCGATCCGGCCTTCGACCCTGTTCACTCACCATGATCGCCACGCTCCGATCCCTGCTGCTCGCTCCGGCCCTCCTGCTTCCGTCCGCGGTCCTGGCGGAGGATCTCCTCACCTTCAACCGCGACATCCGCCCGATCCTCTCGGACGCGTGCTTCGCGTGCCACGGATTCGATTCCCATTCCCGCAAAGCGGATCTGCGGCTCGACACCGCGGAGGGGGCGCGGGCCGATCTCGGAGGCTACGCGGCGATCGTCCCGGGAGATCCGGCGAAAAGCGAGGCCTGGCTCCGCATTCTCTCGGAGGATGAGGAGGAGGTGATGCCTCCGCCGGAGCACCACAAACCACTCACCACGGCCCAGAAGGAGACGATCCGCCGTTGGATCGAACAAGGGGCGGAGTATCAGGCCCATTGGGCCTTCGTGGTACCGGAAAAACCGGTCTTGCCGGAGGTCGAAGGAACTGCCAATCCCATTGATTCTTTTTTACAAGAGCAGTTGAAAAAGGAAGGTTTGAAAGTTGCTGATGAGGCATCCAAAGAAACGCTTATTCGTCGCGTCACGCTCGACCTGACCGGCCTGCCGCCGACGCTGGCCGAGGTCGAGGCTTTCCTCACCGACACACGCCCCGATGCCTACGAGAGGCTCGTCGATGGTCTGCTCTCGCGCCCCGCCTACGGAGAGCACATGGCCCGTTACTGGCTCGACCTGGCCCGCTACGCCGACACCCATGGGCTGCACCTCGACAACGAGCG
>JALRFZ010000084.1 GCA_023253615.1 Verrucomicrobiales bacterium
AGGACGATTTTCGCCGCCTGCAGGCAGAAGCGGTCGCGCCAGTTCCGGATGAGCGGGCCGGGTCGGGCCGGCCAACAGAGCGCCACCCAGAGTCCGGCGTGGGCGAGCAATTGTGCCACCATCCACTCCGCCAGGCGCATACACCCGATCAGCAGGGTGTGAAGCGAGAAGAGTGTGCCCACCAGGGGCAGCGAGGAATGGTCGCGCCAGATCACGAAGCGGACCCGGTCGACGATGAGGTCGAGCGAGTCGCTGACCCACCCGACATGGGTGCCGGCGAGGTAGATGGAGAGCCACCACGCGGCCCGGCTGCCACCCGAGGGCCCGCCGAGCAGCAAAAGGATGACGATGCCACCGGCGAGGATCACCACGGTGGCCCGGTTCACGCCGGTGGCGGTCTTCTCTTTCTGATCGAGGGGCAAGAGCCGCAGTTCGGCGTGCTTTTTCCATTTCGGATCGGGAGTCAACCAGACTCCCGCGGCGACGCGATCGTCTCCGCTCGCGATGGGATCGATGTAGAAGACGGTGCTCTTGTCGAGCCCCACCAAGAGGTCGAGGACATCGTCGAGTCGCTCCGTGCCGAGGGTCGTTAGAGCCGCCCGCGCCGCAGGATCGGTCGGGGCATCCCGCAGGGCGAGGATGGCCTGCACCACGGCCCGGGATTTGTCCGATGCCACCGCATAGACCTCGACTCTTTCCAGGGTCTCCGCGGTGATGGCGCGGCCGTCCCGGGTCCAGTAGAGGAAAGCGTTGCCAACGGGCAGGGCAGCCTTCCCGACCTCGGTCTCCGCGGCGAGTCGCGGGGGCAGGTCGAGCAGATCGAGATACACCAGCGAGGGCAGGATCAAGAGCAGGGCGATCGCCGCCCGCGAGGCCAACCACGAGCTCGCGCTGCCGATCGCCTCGTGCACGATCTCACCGACGAGACCCGGGGTGCGCCATCCCGCAGGGAGCAGACGACCGCGCGGCAACCACACCATCGCGATACCGGTCAGCATCGCGAGCAAGTTGCTCAAGAGTTTCGGGTCGCCCCACTCCGTGCCGATCGTCGTGTTGAGAACAAAGAGCCAGATCAGGGTGCAGCCGATCCTGCCCGCCAGCTCTTTCCACGTGCCTTCTTGTCTGAGGCAGATATCCGCGACCCATCCGAAAACGAAATACTGGAGAGGCAGCAGACCGATTAGCCAGAGATCGCCCCGAGGGTCCGCACCATTGAGACTGAAGCCACCGATCTGCACGAGCAAGGCGATCAGCCTCCCGGCAAAGGGAATGCGCAGGTGCCAGCCGAGCCAAGGCACGCCCAGACCGATCAGCCAGGTCGACACGGTCCCCGCGGCACTGGACCACATGGTTCCCGGCAGCAGCAGGTTCGTCACGCTGAGGGTGCCCGTCGCGGCCACCAACAAGAGGAAAGTCCGCACCCGGAGACGCAGCGATGCCTCGACCGTCGCCGCGAGACGGTCGTCCGGCGCGGACAAGGGAGTGACGACGCTGTTGCTCATCGTTCCGGCGGTGACATTGCCCACGTTGACCGCCGGGAGGGACGGGCGGCAAGCGGAAAGTTCGAGGTTGCCAAAGCCGCTCGGCTTTCCGATCGTGGGGGGGAACTGCTTGCCTCTCCATGAAACGACTCGTCCTCCTGCCGCTCTTCCTATCCCTTTCTTTCCTCGTCTCCGCCTCCGCCGACGGCATCCTGCCCCAGGATCGGGCCATCCTGACATTGCTACAGATCAACGACGTCTACACCACCTTGCCGGATAGGAAGGGCCTCGGCGGTCTCGCCCGCGTCGCCACCCTGAAAAGGCGGATCGCCGCCGAGGGCCGCACCGTCGAGCTCATCCTCGCCGGGGATTTTCTTTCCCCCTCGATCGCTTCCAGCGTCTACAAGGGTCGCCAGATGATCGACACCTTCTCCGCCGCCGGCGTCGACATCGGCATCCTCGGTAACCACGAGTTCGACTTCGGCCCGGATGTGCTGAAGCAACGGCTCAGCGAGGCGAAATTCACCTGGCTTGTCACCAATGTCTTCGAGGAGAACACGGGAGGGCCCCTCGGCGGTCATCCCTCCGTGCTCCTGAAGGAATACGACGGCGTGAAGGTCGGTTACCTCGGCCTCTGTCTCGACGGGGACACCATCAGCCCCGATCGCCGCGTCGGCATCCGCATCGAGGATCCCCTCGCCACCGGGGAAAAAATCGTCGCTTCGCTGAAAGAACAGGGTGCCCGGGTCATCGTCGCCATCACCCACCTCGACTACGCCGACGACCGGCTCCTCGCGAAACGTTGTCCCGAAATCGACGTCATCCTCGGCGGCCACGAGCACGACGCCAGCACCACCTGGGTGGGCCGCACCCTCATCAGCAAGGCCGACGCCGACGCCGCCACCGCCGCCCGCATCGACATCCTCCCGGGCGAGGCGGGCGAGCGGCCCGAGATCCAGTTCGAGCTCATCCCCATCAATGACCAACTCGAGGATGATCCCGGCACCGCCCTGGTCGCCCGCGATTACGAGGACCGGCTCGGAATGGCCCTTGAGGTCGGGGTCGGCAGCACCCGTATCCCGCTCGACGGAGTCTCTAGCTCCCTCCGTTCCCGAGAGACGAACCTCGGCAACTTCGTCGCGGACGCGATGCGCGCGGATACCGGTGCCCCGATCGCCATCGTCAATTCGGGCAGCATCCGCGTGAACCAGGTCATGCCGACCGGCACCCTGCGCATGAAGGACCTCGTCGCGATCCACCCCTTCGGCGGCACCGTCTGTGTCGTCGAGGCGAGCGGGGCCCTCATCCTCGAAATGCTGAACAACGGCTTCTCCGAGCTCGGAGAGGACGACGGACGTTTTCCCCAGGTCTCCGGCCTCCGCTGCGTCGTCGATCCCGCCGCGTCCGTCGGCGACCGCGTCCGCGAGGTCGTGGTCGGGGAAGAGCCGCTCGATCCGGCGCGGTCGTACCAGGTCGCGGTGAGCGATTTCATGATCCGCCAGGGCGACGGCTACAAGATGCTGGCGAATGCGAAGTTGCTGCGCATCCCCGAGGCGGGGAACGTCTTCCCCGATGTGATCGAGGCCCACATCCGCGCGCTCGGGGGCGGGATCGAGCCGAAGGTCGAGGGCCGCATCCGTTTTGCCGGCGATGCGGCGCCCACCCTGACAAAACGCCCTTTCCTTCTCGACACCGACATGGGCATCGACAGCGTCATGGGTCTGCTCTATCTCCTCCGCGAGCCCTCCGTCGATCTGCGCGCCATCACCATCAGCCATGGCACCGCCGACGTCGCGAGCGGGGCCGCCAATTGCCTGAAGATTCTTGAGCTGACCGGCGATCGTGCCATCCCCGTCGCCGCTGGCGAGAACGCACCTCTCCAGGGCGAGCGGAGTTTCCCCAACTTCTGGAAAGAACTCGCCAACACTCTCGGCGAGACCCGCCTCCCCGAGGCCAAGGCGAAACTCGACTCGCTCCCCGCACCCGACCGCATCCTCGCGGTGCTTGAGGAAAGCGAGACGCCCGTGACTATCGTCGCGATGGGGCCGCTCACCAATCTCGCCCGGGCTCTCGCCAAGAAGCCGGACGCCGTCTCCAAAATCGCTTCGGTCGTCGCCATGGGCGGCGCGGTGAAGGGCCCCGGCAACGTCGACAAGCCCTTCGTCGGGATCCGCAACAGCGTCGCCGAGTGGAACATGTACCTCGATCCCCACGCCGCCGACGCGGTGCTGCGCAGCGGGGTGAAACTGCGCCTCGTCCCGGTCGAGGCGACGCAGGCCCTGCCGGTCACGCCCGCGTTTCGGGAGGCTCTCGCCTCCGCCCCCCGCGATGCCACCTCCGGACTGCTCCTCAGCCTGCTCGACACCGTCGCCGAGGGCATCGACAGCGGCTGGTTTTATTTCTGGGATACCCTTGCCGCCGTCGCCGCGACCAAGCCGGAGGTGATGGGCAATCACACCATGACCATCTCGATCGTGACCGAAGAGGGTCCGACGCTCGGCCAGACCCTGTCCGATCCCGCGGGCGTCGAGGTCCGCTTCGCCGAGGAGTTCAATCGCGAGACCTTCGAGCGGGAGCTCCTTGAGACGGTGCTGGATTGATCCACCTCCTCCGTCGGCGGCTCCAGGGGATCCCGCCGAGCGCGCCGCCGAGGATGGCGAGCGTGCCGGGCTCGGGCACGGCGGTGAGGGTGATCGCTCCGCCGGTGCCGGATCCGTAGCTGATCTGGTAGTTCGAGATGATCGCGCCCTCGGCCCAGCCGTCGAAGGTGCCGGTGAGAGTGCCGTAATTCGCGAGGGTGTAGACGTGGCCGTTGGTAAAGGTGCCGAGGAAATTGGGCAGGAAGGATGCGCCATTCAGATCGAGGGCCCCGCCCACATCGATCCGGTCGGAGAGTCCGTTTTGATCCTGCACGATATCGATCAGCCAGGTGCTGCCGGTCGCGGTGGTGAGGTCGCCGGTGAAGGTCAGGGTGCCCGTGCCGGAAGCGACACCTGGGACGCCCGCGGACACCCGGCCTCCGGACTCCACGGTGGTGAGAGCCGCGCCGATCGACCCGGTGCCGCCGAGGGTGCCGGTGTTGCGGACGACGACATCGCCGCTGCCGGTGCCGCTGCCGCTCGTATTGGTCACCAGCAGGGTGGTGCCTTCGATCGTCGTGCCTCCGCCGTAGGTGTTGGCGCCGGAGAGGATCACGGCCCCGGTGCCCGTGCCGGCGATGCGCAGGGCGAGGTCGTTTCCATCATCGTCGATCACTCCGGAAAACACGGTGTTGGCACTGCTCTGGTGGGTGAGGGTGCGATCGCCGCTCTCGAGGGTGACCGGTCCGGTGAAGACGAGATTTTTCGCCCCGATCGTGTTGGGGATGGTCGTGTCGCCGCGGAGGACGAGTTCGTTTCCGATCGAGATGTCGCTGGCGGTGGTGGCGCGGATCGAGCTGCCGTCGAGAATGAGTCGCCCTTGGCCAAAAGGACCACTCGTCGGCGCGCCGGCCGGCCCGAGGGAGCTGCTCTGCGGGATGACATTCGCGACGCGGAGCACGGTGTCGCCCGAATAGGGATTTTGTTGTCCGGCGAGGACGAGGGTGCCGGTGCCGTGATAGGTGACGCCGCCGCTGCCGGAGATCGGAGAGGTGATGAAGGTGTTGCCGGTCGAGTGGATCGTGATGATGCCCTCGCGGCTGCCGAAATCGAGGGTGCCAGGTCCGTCGATACGGGGCTCGGTCCCGGAGGCGAAGAGGATCGCTCCGCTCGCGACATTCAGGGTGCGGCCGGAAGGGATGGTCAGGGCGAAGCTGTTGCCCTCGAGGATCAGGGAGTTGATGCTCGTGTTCGCGGAGACGGTCGTCGCGGCGGTGAGGCGGGTGTTGTGCCCGGCGTTGATGGCATTCGTGGTGAACTCGTCGGTGGGATTCAGCGGACGCAGACCCGTGTCGGCATGGTAGGTGAGGAAGGTGTTCGGAACGGTCCCGGCCGTGCCCGTGCCGCCGGTCGTGGTCGTGGCGACGCCGAGGAGGTAGGGCACGATCCCGGTGTCTTTGGCCGCCGCGTTGATGCCCGTGGAGAGCGGGGCTCCGGCCCCGACAAGGGCGGGCGGATTCGTGACAAAAAGTCGGGCCATGCTCGTGGTGCTGGTGCCGTCGGCACCGAGGAGGAGGCCATTGATGAAGCCGAGTCCGCCGCCCGGCGAGCGGAGCAGGTCGCCGGCAGTGAACTGGGCGGTGTTCGTGCCCCCGTAGTTGATCGTCACCGGCGAAATGCCGCGGGCAAAGGAAAGGGCGCCGACCGTTTCGCTCGAATTCGTCGCGGCTTGATCAGAGCCCGCATAGACGAAGGCTCCGCCCAGCAGCGTCAGCACCGAGGTGTTGGCGAGGCGATCGAGGCTGTTGTTGGAAACGCCGAGATTGTCGATCCGCAGCGTGCCGCCCTCGAGGCGCAGATCGTTCGAGGCGAGTCGCCCGTTGCTGCCAAAAGGTGCGGTCGCGTTGGCGAAGCCGATCTGCAGCGTCCCTCCACGCACGGTGGTGGCGCCGGTGTAGGTGTGATTTCCGAAGAGGCGCTGGGTGCCCGTGCCGGCCTTGATGAGATGGAGGGTCCCGAGTCCATCGGTGATGAGCCCCGAGTAGTTGAACGACGATGCGCCCGAGATCGTGAGCGTGGAGGCACCCGCGATGCCCGTGGTGACATTGAGCAGGGCACCTCCGGCGTGATTGGCGGAACTATCGAGACCCGCGAGAGTCTGGACCTTTCCGTTCAGGTCGAGGCGCATCGACTGCGTCGCGAGGGCGCTCAGGGTATTGAGGGTGCTCGTCACGGGGATGGCGTTGTCCACTCCGAGAACGAGCCTCGATCCCGTGCCGGTGTTCGCGAAAAGCGTTGTCGGTCCCGTGTAGGTATTGACGTTGTTGAGGATCGTCACGGAGTTGTCGGCCCGTCCAAACAGGACCCCGGCCGTGCCGCCTCCGCTGATCACGCCCGAGACCGTGAGCGTGCCGTTCACGCCGCCACCGATGCGCGATCCCACCGCGGCGACAATGACGTTGCCCGCCCACTCCGCTGAAACACCCGGGGTGGTGCGGAGGGCTCCGTAGGAATCGGCCCCGCCATTTCCCGTGACCGTCACCGTCTGCCCGGAGACCGAGGTCGAGATCTCGACGCGTCCGCCCGAATTCACGAAGGTGCCGACGTTCGTGGCTCCCAGAGCCGAGGCGTTTCCGAGTTGGAGGATGCCGAGATTGTTCACCGTGACCGGACCTGTCACGGTGTTTGTCCCCGCGAGGCTCATGGTGCCACCGCCGATCACGATGCTGCCGCCGAGGGTGTTGTTGCCGGTCAGGGAGAGGAGGCCGCCACTGACGTTGATCGGGCCGTTGAGCGTGTTGTTTCCCGAGAGAAGGAGCGTGCCGGCTCCGACCGAGGTGGTGCCGGTGTAGGTGTTCGTGCCGCTCAGGGTCTGGGAACCCGCGCCGGTCTTGCTGAGGCCGAGATGGCCCGTCACGGTGCCGGCGTAAACATCGGACCCGCTCGTTTTGTTGATCGTCAGGGTCGAGGCGGTCGCCGAGGTGTTGGTCACCGTCCGGGACATGAGCGCGCCGAGATCGGTGAGTCCGCCGATCTGCTGATTCCATCCATTCAGGTCGAAAGAGGCGCCTTCGACATTCGCGCTGTTCCCGATGCGGAGGAGCGTGGCGGTGGGCAGGCGGTCGTTGCCGCCGCCGAGTTTCAGGACCCCGACCACCACATCGGTGGAGCCTCCGTAGGTGCTGACTCCCGAGAGGATCGTTTCCGACGCTGCCGTGGCCCCGCGCACCGCGAGGACGCGGGCGGTGCCACCATCGGAGATTTCGCCGCTGACCGTGAGCGGGCTGCCGATCCCTCCGCCGATGCGGGCGCCCGAGGAGCCGAGGATCACGTTTCCATTCCACGTGTTCGCCCCGCTGATGCTCTGGAGCGCGCCGAAGTTGTTTCCTCCCGTGCCGTTGATCGTCAGGGTCTCGCCCGAGATCGTGATCCCTCCGGAGAGTTCGATGCGGGCGCCGTTCGCGACCGTCGTCGTCCCGGCCGTGGTGCCGAGCGATCCGCCGTGGGTGAGACGCAAGGCTCCGGCATTCACCACGACCGCTCCGGCAAAGGTGTTGGCGCGGCTCAGGACGAGCGTGCCCGATCCGTTTTTGGTGATGCCGCCGGATTGGATCACCGCGTCGATCGTGGCGAGGTGCGTGGCATTGGCGATATCGATGATGCTGCCGACCGAAAAGCCGAGCAGGCCGCTGCCCGTGAGGGTGAAGCCGCTTGCGTTGAAGGTGAGGTGGTTCACCGAGACATCCTCCGCCACGGTCACGGATTCACCCGCGCCGCCGAAGATGGCGTTGTTGCCGTTCGTCCAAGGGAGCCCGCCATTCCAGTGGGGCGAGGTCAAATCCCAGATCCCGCTGCCGTTCAGCCAGGTCTGGTCCGACTGGGCATGGGCGGATTTCGCGGCTGGGAAGAGAAAGAAGACCAGGCAGACCGCGAGCAACGATCTGCCGGGAAAGGCAGGGGAGGGGAGGGTCATGGAGTCCTTGGCTTCGGGGGAGGGGGAAAAGCGTCGGGCCTTGCACCGTAGGACGGCTCGGGCGGGTCGTCAAACGGGGTTCCGGGACGCGAAGAGAGCGAGGGCGGGGTTTTGTCGACTGACGACGGGGTTTTGTTGACAGAAATCGGAGTTGTGTTGACTAAAATTTCTCTGATTTCAGTGGGGATTGGAGGGCGAAAGGGCCGCACGGCGCGGGCGATCTTCCAGATCGGTGGGACAATGGCGGGGTGAGACGGCGCTTTTTCCGCCCGAGGCCCGCAAAAAACGGGCCTTTTGCGCGGGTCGGGGATTGCCGACGGCTTGGGGGGACGGTATAAGACGGGGCACCGACATTCCGGACCACGCCGACCATGCCGAAAGCCACCAGCCCTTACTCCGACATACCGCCGCAACGCTCGGCCATTCTCCGCGAAAAAGGGCTGGAGGATCATCTGATCGGGCGGCTCCAGGGGTTGAAATACGAATACCGCCCCGACATCCGAGATCGGGCCGCGTTGGAGCGGAATTTCCGCGAGAAATTCGAGGCTCTGAACCGCGTTCGCCTCACCGACAGCGAGTTCGCCCGCCTCCTCGATGAAATCATTTCCGGCGACGTGTTCGCCGCTGCCAAAACGCTGCGCGAAATCAATGCCTTCACCCGCGACGACGGTACCCCGCTGAATTACTCCCTCGTCAATCTCAAGGACTGGTGCAAAAACGACTACGAGGTCGTCAACCAACTCCGCCTCAACACCGACAACAGCCATCACCGCTACGATGTGCTCTTGCTCATCAACGGCGTGCCCTGCGTGCAGATCGAGTTGAAGACCCTCGGCATCAGCCCGCGCCGGGCCATGGAGCAGATCGTCGAATACAAGAACGATCCCGGCAACGGCTACACCAGGACGCTGCTCTGCTTCCTGCAGCTCTTCATCGTCAGCAATCGCGACCGCACCTACTACTTCGCGAACAACAACACCCGGCACTTCGCCTTCAATGCCGACGAACGTTTCCTGCCCATCTACGAGTTCGCGGACGAGGACAACGCCAAGATCACCCACCTCGACGACTTTTCAGACCGTTTCCTCAAAAAGTGCGACCTCGGCCGCACCATCAGCCGCTACATGGTGCTCATCCAGAGCGAGCAGAAGCTCATGATCATGCGGCC
>JALRFZ010000154.1 GCA_023253615.1 Verrucomicrobiales bacterium
AATCGGAGCCAAGATCATCGCGCTCCCAGAGCCGGGCCGTCGCGGTGATGTCGCCGCTGCCACCGAGCTTCACCCCGGCGGTGTATTTGGTACGTCCGTAGGGCACCACGGCGATGCCATCGACGAATCCGGGCGAGGCGATGACACGCCACATCGCTTTGTCCTCGGGGTTGAAGCCGCCGCAGGTCCAGAGCGTTTTGCCGGTCTTCGGATCGTGTCCGGTGAGGCGGTCGGCACCCCAGATGACGAGCGTCTCGACGCCGTCGATCGTCGTCAGGTAGGGCGTCGTATAGGACTGGCCGGATTCCTTCTGCACGGGAAAGGTGCGGTCGACTTTCCAGGCGATCTTTCCATCGGCTGGATTCAAGGCGACGACGTAGGATTCACCCTCCTGCATCACGGCGATGACGATGTTTCCACCGGCGAAGACGGGCGAAGTGCCGAGGTCCCACCAGAGGGTGTCCTCGCCGAACTGCTCCTGCAGATTCGTTTTCCAATTCACCTTCCCCTCGTGCGTGAGCGAGGCGACCGTGCCGCTCTTGTAATAGACGATGAGATTTTTCCCATCGGTGATGGGCGACGGATTCGATCCGCTGCCGTTCTTGTGTTTGCCGGCGCGCTCGGGCCCGAGGGTTTCACGCCAGATCTCGGCGCCGTTCCAGTCGAAGGCAATGATGCCGTCCTCCCCGTCGATCCCACAGGTGACAAAGATGCGCTCGCCCCAGACGGCCGGAGTGCTGCTGCCGACGCCGGGGAGTTTCACTTTCCAGAGGACATTCTCGGAGGGCGAGAACTTCGTCGGGTAATCTCCCGGCCGGGCCAGGCTCGTGCCATCCGGTCCGCGCCATTGGGGCCAATTGGCCGCGGAGAGGGTTGAAAGGGAGATCAATCCGGCGAATCCGAGAAGGGAGGACGTGGGTATTTTCATGTGGGACCGGGCGGATCGTAGCCGAAAAGCGGAGACGGGGAAAGCCTGCAATTCCGCGGTTTTGCGCCTTGGCGGGCGGGTTTCACCACCGAGGGCACGGAGGGCCACAGAGGAAATGCGGTGGCAGGAATCACGCCCTCGCCGACGCCATCACTTCCGCCAGCGGCACGGACACCCCTCCCCTTCTCAGGCTCTCGTCGGCCGCCTCCATGAAGGCGTAGATCTCAAGGGTCTCGGCGGGTGTGACGGGAGGAACTCCTGTTTTGAAAAAGCGGCCGATCTCGCGGCAGAGCGCCTCGTAGGAGGGCTCCTCGACGAGATTCACAATCGCCTTTTCGCCATGGATGGTGAGGCCGTAGGACTTGTCGCCCTGCAAGAGACCTCGATAGACGCCGACGCGTCCGTCGTTCCACACGCCGGTGACGAGATCATGCACGGGCGTCTTCACCCGCGTGACCGATTCACATCCCGGGCCCATCGCGGTAAACAGCGCCTCGATCCCGTGGATGCCGTAAAAGAAGAGCTCGGGCTGCCCGGCTTGATAAGCGAGAGGTCCCCAACTCGTGGTGCCTGACACTTTGCCCACCTCCTCGCGCCATCCCGGATCGGCGATACGCGGACCGAACCGGGTCGAAGACGCGGAGAAACAGGGTATGCTCAGGGATTCCGCGGTCTCGTAGATGGCGATGCCGTCGCCCAAATTCCCCGCGACCGGTTTGTCGACGAAGACGGGTTTCCCGGCAGCGAAAAGCGCCTCGGCCTGACGCCGATGGATGCGCCCGTCGACGCTCAGGATCATGAGCCGGTCGCTGCGCTCGATCAGTGCCTCGACCGAATCGACGATCTCAACGCCGAGTTCGCGCGCTTCGTTCGTGAATCCCTCGATGCGGTCGCGGCTCATCGGTGTGTCGCTGCCATCCGGGAGCCCGGCGACGACGCGGAATCCGGCGAGATCACCGGTGGCGGCGGGATCATGAAACAGCTTCGTGAAGGCCGGGACATGCGAGGTGTCCATCCCGATGAGGCCGATGCGGAGGAGGGAGTCAGGGGTCATTAGTCACGGGTCACGGGAAGATTCACTGGGAGATGGTTTGGAGCATTTCATCGAGGACTTGCACCATCTTGGTGGAGGCGTCCACCTCGAGGTAGCTGGAGCGGGCGCGCCACGTTTCGTAACCGCCGAGAGCGTGATGCTCCGGGGTCGGGAGGTATCCGTGGTAGGCGTTGGCGAGAGAGACGACGGTGGAACCAGGGTGTTTTGCTTTCAACTCCAAACCGATCTCGACGAAGACCTCGGCGGGCATAGCGGCCAGTTTGAAATCTCCGACCTTCACGACCTGCAGGGGAGCTGAGACGGTGTCTGGAAAATCGGCGAGGAGCACGGTCTCGCGGGCATAGACCTGCTCGATCGTCTCCATCCGCGGCGCGAGTTTTGAACCAGCCATCACCTCACGCGCTTTCGCGACGTCCTCCGCACTTCCCTTGCGGACCCCGAAGCTGAGCTCGCGCTGCGCGGCGGCGAGGGAAACGTGGTCGTGCCACTCGAGACCGGAATGGACGCGTGCCACCTCGTCGGCGACGTCGGTGGCGACCCGTTCGATCTGTCCGTAAGGGGGCTGCTTCTCCTGCTTGCCGAGAACATCGACGTTGTTGATGTCGCCACTCGCCCCGTTCGAGATCATGCCGACGAAGGGTGGCGAGGTGTCGTCCGCTCCGAGGCGGTCGCCGATGATCCTGGCAAACGCACCAAAATAGTCCGCCGAAATGTGTCCGGCCCCCGTGCCGCCGACATAATGCAGGGCATAATTCGCGTAGAGGGCGATGGGACGTCCGTCGAGGCGGCGCACCGAGAGAAAGGGCACCTCCGGATCGGTCGGTCCCGCCGGTTTCACGACCATGGTATTGCCCGCGCCGGGATTGGTGCGGACGCGATCGGTGGTGACCCCGTACGGAGTGGCGGGGATGCCACCTTCCTTCATTTCATAACGACGGTTGAAGACGTGCTGTGGAACCGACGCCACGCCCCAGGCGACTTGGGCGGGCTCGAGATCCTGGATCGCACATCGCACCGCATCGGCGATGCGCCGGGCCACGAAGCGCTGGTAAAGCGGATCGGGATCGCTTTGTCCGACCGCCTGCATCGTGCCGCAGGAATGCGAATGCGTCGCCGACATCAGCTGGTGGGACTTCGGCAGTCCGGTGGCCTTTTCGACCATTTCCTTCGCCTCATCGAAGATGTCCCGGCCGATCACGCAACTGTCCACGAGCACGAGGGCGATCCGCGTTTCCCCGTCATCGAGCGCGAGGCAGCGGACGAGCTGGGGATCGTGGATGTAGGTGGCCTCGCGGTCGTGGAAGCCTCCGTTCATCGAGGTGCCGAGCGGGGCGGTGACATCGCTCGTCGCGGCTCCGGCTTTGAAGACAGGCTTTGCGGGATCGGCGGCGGGAAGGTTCGATGAGAGAAACAGGGGTCCGAGCAGGAGGAAGAGGTGTTTCATGAGGTTTTGTCAGGGTGCAGGTTGGAGAAGCCGCTTCATCGCCTCCATCAGGACGGCCTCGGACCCCGGGCCGACGCGGGAGACCGGGCCGTTCTCGTATCCGCCTTCTCCATAGGAGACGGCCGTGCCGATGTAACCGGTGCCGTAATCGCCGTAAGCGGCCATGGCTGTGAATTGATCCGGCCGCATCGCCTGGGCGGCGATCTGGTATTCGACGAAAAGCTCCCCGGGCAGGTGGAGGATGCGCGCGTCGCCGAGACTCAGGCAGGCGATCCCGATTTCACGGCCCTCGCGGCTGCGGCGGAGAAAGACGAGGTCCCGCGCCGCGCGGATCCGTTCGGTATCCTTCAGCGAGCGGTCGGCGAGTCTGGCGAGAAGGGATTCCTCGACGAGGGTCTCGCGAACCGGCAGCGCGACCGGCTCGACCGCCCAGCCCACGTCTTCCGCGGTGATGGATGTCTTCTCCTGCGACTCCCAGGCGAGCCGCATCCCCTCCCCGATCCGGGCGGCCAGGACAGGCCGGGCCGCCTCGGATCCATCATTGTATTTTCCCGCGGCGACGTTGCCTCCCGCGCCGTTGAGACGCTCAGCTTGTTCGAAGCAGAGGGAGTGACCTGCGCCTCGGCGACGGTGAGCGGTCAATTGGGGGAGTGGATCTCCCTGCCAGCATCTGGCCACTGCACGTCCGTTGACCAACCAGACGGGAACGTCCTGGGCTGGTCT
>JALRFZ010000229.1 GCA_023253615.1 Verrucomicrobiales bacterium
TGCCGGCCGGAGTCGAGATCCTCCACCCGAAGGCCCCGATCGCGACCCGCGAGAAGAAGGTCAAGCTGGAGATCTACCTGACGCTCGGACGGGGCCGCGGCTACCGGCCGGCCGAGGAGAACAAGGACGACGAGCAGCCGATCGGGGTGATCCCGATCGATTCGATCTTCTCCCCGGTCCGGCGCGTGAAATACGCGGTCGAAAACACCCGCGTCGGCCAGCGCACCGATTACGACAAGCTCAATCTCGAGATCTGGACCGACGGCCGCATCGAGCCGCACGACGCCCTTCTCCAGGCCTCCGCGATCCTCCGCCACCACCTCGACGTCTTCGTGAACTACGACGACAACGCGATCCTCATCGAAGACCGCCCCGAGACCCAGAGCGAGGAGAACGCCGAGCTCAAGAAGCTGCTCAACATGAGCGTCAACGAGATCGAGCTCTCCGTCCGCGCGGCGAACTGCCTCAACAACGCGAACATCACCACCGTCGGCCAGCTCGCCATGAAGAGCGAGGCCGAGATGCTCAAATACCGCAACTTCGGCAAGAAGTCGCTCAACGAGATCAAGGACAAGCTGCACGAACTGGGCCTCTCCCTCGGCATGTCGATCGACCCGAGCCTGCTCGAGCAATCCTTCACCTCCTCTCTTCTCGGAGGCGACCGCTCTCACGAGGGTCCCGGCCTTGCCGCCCTCATCGCCCAGAACATCCACGACTGAAGCGGCCTCCCGGCCTCAACCACCCTCTCCCGATGAGACACAATCGAAAAACACCGAAACTCCAGCGCGAGAAGTCGCACCGCGACGCGCTCCTGCGCAACCTCGCCGCGAGCCTGATCGAGCACCGCCGCATCACCACGACCCTCGCGAAGGCCAAGGCCCTGCGCCCCTTCGCCGAGTCGCTCGTGACCCTCGGCAAAAAGAACGATCTCCACGCCCGTCGCCGCGCCCTCACCCTCCTCGGCAGCAACCAGCTCGCCCAGCGCAGCGTGAAGACGCTTTTCGACACCATCGCCCCGGCCAGCGCGACCCGTCAGGGTGGCTACTGCCGCATCATCAAGCTGGGCCAGCGTCAGTCCGACGCCGCTCCCATGGCGATGATCGAGTGGGTCGATGCCCTTGTCACCGCCGAGGCCAAGGCCGAAGCCTGATCGGGCGGATCCTCCGGGATCCCGCGATTCTTCAAGAACCGCGTCCGGCAACGGACGCGGTTTTTTCGTGCCCGCGCCATTCGCGCCAGGTTTTGAGGAATCCCCCGATCCAGATGCCGGCGGCGATGAGGCCGAGATTCTGGCTGACTTTCACGGGATAGTTGACCGGCTCCTCGCCGCCGAAGCAGCCGCAGGTGATGTCGAGCCCGCGCAACCAGGCCGAGAGGATGCCGAGGGTGAAAACCACGAGCATCCCGGTGAGAAGCGCGGCCGCCCCCTGGCGCAGGCGCTCCCACATCACCGCGGCGCCCGCGAAGACCTCGAGCCATGGCAGAAAATGCGCCAGGGCCACCGCGAAGGGATCACCGATGAGCCGGTAATTCCGGATCGCTTCGGCGAAGGAGATCGGATCCTTGATCTTCGCGATCCCACTCCAGAGAAAGAGCGCCCCGAAGGCAAGGGAACCGATGAAAACGAGCCGGCTTTTCATGACCTTTCCTTCTTCTCCTTCCGGTAGGCTTCGGCGAGGAGGGAAACGGGATGCCGCACCCCGACGCCCGGTCCCACGCCGTTCTGGATCTGCAGATGGCATCCGGGATTCGCCGTCGCGACGAGCGACGCACCGGTCTTGGCGATGCAGGCGGCCTTTTCCCGCTGCAGTTTCCCGGCCTGCTCCGGCTGGGTGATGTTGTAGACCCCCGCGCTGCCGCAGCAATGCGTGGCGTTTTCCAACTCGACGAACTCGAGACCGGGGATCGCTTTGAGAATCTCACGCGGCTGCTTCGAGATCCCCTGGCCGTGACAGAGATGGCAGGCCTCGTGATAGGTCGTCCGGATTGGCTCCGCGGCCACGCCTTCCGGCCTGCGGAAGCCGATCTCGACGAGCCATTGGGAGATGTCACGCGCCTTGCGATCCCACTCCCTGGCGCGCCCGGCGTAGTCCGGATCGTCGGCCAGGAGATTGGCGAAGTGCTTCAAATGCGAGCCGCAACCGGCCGCGTTCGTGATGATCGCATCGAGCGAAGCGAGGTCGAAGCGGTCGATGAGTCGCCTCGCCTGCTCCGCCGCCTGTTCCAGATCACCGTTGTGGGCATGGAGCGATCCACAGCAGCCCTGGGCCCGCGGGGTGATCACCTCGCACCCGTTTTCCAGCAGCACCTCCACCGTGTCACGGTTCACGTCGGAGAAGACGAGATCCTGCACGCATCCCGTCAGCATGCCGACGCGATACTTCCGGGCGGGTGGAGACTCGATTCCGGCTATCAGGGCATCGGAGAAATGGCGCCGCACCGTCGGAGTCGTCGGCTCGAGATCCCGCAGGTTCTCCGGGAGGAGGCGGAGCAATCCGCTTTTCCTCACCAAGCTGCAAAGACCGCTCGCCTGATAGAGCCGGAGGAGCCGCCCGACCGCGCGGAGCATCCACGGTTTGGCAAAAAGCTGCCGCAAGGTCAGCCACCGCCAGAAACGGCGTCCCGGAGTGAACAACACGTCCGCCGCCTCGACTTCGGCCCGGGCGTGCTCGAAGAGTTTCGGATAATCGACCCCGGCGGGACAGGCCGTGGTGCAGGCGAGACATCCGAGGCAGTAATACATCTCCTCGCCGAATTCGCGCGTCACTTCGAGCTCCCCGTCCGCGATCGCCCGCATCAGGGCGATGCGGCCGCGCGGGCTGTTCCGTTCGCGCCGCGTCTCGAGGTAGGTCGGGCAACTCGGCAGACACATGCCGCAATGCATGCACTGCTGCACCACCGAGTAGTCCAGCTCGGCCATGTGTCTCAAGACGCGATGGGTGGAGGGATCACTCATGCAGTCGGAGCATCGAGATCAAAGATTTTGCCTGGATTCAGGAGCCCCCGGGGATCCAAGGCCTGCTTCAACTGTTTCATCAAGGCGTAGCTCGCCTCGTCGAACTGCCCGGAGAGGAAAGGCTTTTTCGCCAGCCCCACGCCGTGCTCGCCGGTGATGGTGCCTCCCAGTTCGATCGTCTTCGCGAAAATCTCCCCGAGAGCGAGATGGACGCGCTCCATTTCCTCGTGATCGGTCTCGTCCGTGAGAATCGTCGGATGGACGTTGCCATCGCCGAAATGCCCGAAGGTCGCGATCTGGAGCCGGTGCCGCACGGCCACTTCCTCGACGAAGGCGACGATCTCCGCGAGATGGCTCCGGGGCACGGTGACATCCTCGAGGATGGTCGTCGGACGAATCCTCGCGAGCGCGGAGAAGGCACTGCGGCGCGCCGTCGCCAGTCGCACGGCGTGGGCCTCGTCGGCGGCCTTTTCGACGGAGATGGCGCCGCTCTCGCGGGCGATCGCTTCCATCGCGGCGGCTTCCTCCTCGACGACGGCGGGATGCCCGTCCGTCTCCATCAGCACGACGGCGGCCGCGGAGGTCGGCAGGCCGACTTTCGCGTAGTCCTCCACGCACTCGCAGGTGCGGCGATCGAGGAACTCCAACGTACACGGGATGATCTGCCGCTCGATGATCCGCGAGACGGACCTCGCCGCCGCCTCCATCGAATCGAACGAGGCCAGCAGGGTGCGGCGGGCCTTCGGGCGGGGCACCAGCTTCAAGAGTACCTTGGTGATGATCCCCAGAGTGCCCTCGGAGCCCACGAAAAGATCCTTCATCGAATAACCGGCCACGTCTTTCACGCATTTCGACCCGAGCCAGGCGACCGAGCCGTCGGGCAGGACGACCTCCATCCCCATCACGTAATCCCGCGTCACCCCGTATTTCAGGCCGCGCAGACCTCCGGAGTTGTTCGCGACATTGCCTCCGATCGTCGAGATCTTCATCGAACCCGGGTCGGGCGGGTAAAAGAGCCCGTGTGGCAACGCGGCATCATCGATCGCCTTCGTGATCGTCCCGGCTTCCGCGAGCAGGGTCAGGTTCGCCGGATCGACCTCGAGGATGCGGTTGAGATGCACCAAGGTCACGACGATGCCGCCATCGACCGGCACGCTCCCGCCCGAAAGCCCCGTCCCAGATCCGCGGGTGACGACAGGGATGTCCTCCGAAACCGCGAACCGCACCACCGCCGCGGCCGCTTCACACGTCCCCGGCATCACGACACAGGCGGCCCCGTGCTTCAGGGCGGCGGTGCCATCGAAGCCGTAGGGAATGAGGTCCTCGCGCTCCGTGAGGACGTTTTCCGCACCCGCCAGCTCGCGGAGATGCCGGATGGTGGAGGGAGAAAGTGTGGCGGCGGGGGCCGCCTTCGAGACAGGAGACATGATACCTTGGATCTAAGCCCGTGAAGACGGTTTCTCAAGGGCGGGATGAAGGGGCGGGATCATCGCATGCCATCCCGATACCGTCCTGGAAAGGCATGCCATCTGATCCCCTCTCTCGAAAGACGCGCTCGCGCCCTTGCCGTAGACGCCAAAATCGGATTGCCTCATCCATCATGAAATCCCGCGTTCTTTCCACGCTCCTTGGCTGCTGCGCCACATCCCTCGCGATCTCCGCCATCGCTCAAGAGCCGAAAACCCTGCCCTACGTCGAAAACGGCCACGCCCGCCACGTCCTCGATATCTACGCGCCGGCCGGAGCCACGAACCTGCCCGTCGTCTTCTGGATCCACGGCGGCGGCTGGCACACGGGCGACAAGGCGAACGTGCAGGAAAAGCCGCGCTACTTCCTGGAGAAAGGCTTTGTCTTCGTCTCGATCAATCACCGCCTCCTCCCCGAGGTCGTGATGGAGGATCTTGTCGGCGATGTCGCGAAGGCCTTTGCGTGGGTGCAGAAGCACATCGCCGAATACGGAGGCGATCCCACGCGGGTGCTCGTCGGCGGCCATTCCTCGGGAGCCCAGCTCGCGGCGCTCCTCTGCACGGACGATCGCTGGCTGAAGAAGGAAGGCATCTCCTTCGACGTCCTCATCGGTTGTGTCCCGGTCGATGGCGACACCTACGACATTCCCGCCATCATCGAGGTCGCGGAGACGCGCCGCCGCGTCCATCACGAGCCGCAGGCCTCCTTCGGCCATCGGCAGAAGTTCGGCAACGATCCTGCCAAACACGTCGATTTCTCCGCCGTCACCCACGTGGCGAAGGACAAGGGCATTCCGCCGTTCCTCATCCTCCACGTCGCCGATCACCCTGACAATGCTGCCCAGGCGCGCCGGTTCGGTTCGGTCCTGAAGGAGGCCGGGCTGCCCGTGACTGTGCACGGCCAGAAGGAGACGAATCACACCCGCATCAACGCCGAGATCGGCACCGAGGGCGATCCGGTGACGCCGGTGCTGTCCGACTTTGTGGCCAAGTGCCTCAAGCCCTGATTTCATGAAACCCGCCGTTCTTCTCGTCCTCGCGCTGGCGGCTTCCGCCACGGCCGCCGAACCGATCCAGATCGGCAAGGAGCGCCAGTTGTTCCTCGATGACCACCTCATCGAGCACACCGAGCATCTCGTCCGCCGGGTCCAGCCGGCGAAGAAACACGAGGCCAATCCGCTGATCGTGCCGAAGGAGGCGTGGGAGCCCGAAGGCTACGTGGTGCCGAGCGTGCTCTACGACGAGGAGGAAAAGCTCTTCAAACTGTGGGCCGACGGCTACGGGATCGGCGTCTTCTATTTCACGAGCAAGGATGGCATCCACTGGGATCGACCCGCGCTGCGGCTCTTTCCCGAGTTCGATTCCGGACCGACCAATCGCGTCATCCTCAGCGGCAGCGAGATCGATGTCGAGGATGCCCCGCCGGACAAACTCGACTACATGCGGTCGCGCGAGGCGGGCTGGCGCTACTTCGGACATGCCAGCGGGGTCATCAAGGACCCGCGCGAAACCGACCCTGCGAAACGCTACAAGATGGCCTTCCTCTGGATCAACCGGCAGCACCAGCCGCCCGGTGCGACCCGCGCGGGCAAGTTCATCGCCATGGGCGCGGCCTTCAGTCCCGACGGAATCCACTGGACTCCGGTGAACGAACCCGTCTGCCTGGCCACCGTCGATCTGCCCTTCCACATCAACTACGACGAGAAACGCCGCCGCTGGGTGCTCTACGGGCGCATCACCGGCGTGGTCTCCGAGGAAAAGAAGACCGCCCACGCCTCGGATCCGAACCTGCAATACAACATGGGCCGCGCCGTGATCCGTTGCGAGAGCGAGGACTTCCTCCACTGGACGCCGGAGAAGGGCGACCTCGTGATGGCCAGTGACGCCCGCGACAGCACCCTGACCGAAATCTACGACCTGCGCAGCGTGCCCTACGCGGGACTTCACCTCGGCTTCGTCCACGCCTTCATCAACGAACCGGACCACGTCGCCCTGCCCATCCAGCTCGCAGTGAGTCGCGACAACCGCACCTGGCAGCGGCTCGACGACCGCTCGCCCTTTCTCGGCAACGGCGACCTCGGCGAATGGGACCGCGGCGTCATCTCGCCCCCGACGAGCGATCCGGTCGCGGTAGGCGACGAGCTGCGCTTTTATTACACCGGCAGGAACACGCTGCACAGCACGCGGTGGAAATTCGAGGACAATCCCAAGCTCCTCGGCCACATCGCGCCCTTCCGCGGTTCCCTTGGTCTCGCCACGATCCGGCGCGACCGCTTCGTCGCGATGGAGGGCAACTTCCGGCCCGGCATCCTGCGGACGAAACCCTTTGTCCACGAGGGTTCCGTCCTCCATGTCAACGCCGCGGTGCCCTTCGGCATCCTCACCGTGAGCCTGCTCGACGAGTCGGGCCAGCCCCTGCAAAAGGTGACGATCCAGGGACGCGACGACACCGCCATCGCCCTTCCGGAACTGACCAAGATCGCCGGTCGCAAAGGACAGCTGGTGCGTCTGGAGTTCGGGGTGCAGAACGGCCGACTCTTTTCGTTTTGGATCGAATGAGGATTTTCCCCGCAGCGATGAAACGGTTCCTCTTTATCATTCCCTGTCTCCTCGCCTCGATCGAGGCGGCCGAAGTCGTCGTGGTCGACGACCACCGCTCCGATCATGTCATTCACCACGCCCCCGGGGCCGACACCACGACGGTGCTGGCGGCCCGTGAATTGCAGCGGGGCATCCAGAACGCCACCGGCGTGATGCTGCCCATCGTCACCGACACACCGGCCGGACCGGCTCTGCGGCTCCTTTCCGAACCGACACTGCCGCAGGATGCCTTCGAGATCCGGAGCGAAGGACGCGATTTGATCTTCGCGGGCAATGACACTCAGACCGGCGCCGCGGGCGATACCTGGTTTGTCCCCAGTCAGGGAGTCTACTTCGGCGTGGTCGAGTTCCTCGAGCGTTTTCTCGACGCCCGCTGGCTTTTGCCCGGTGAATGGGGCGAGGCAATCCCGCCTCGCGAGGAACTGCGCGTCGCGCTCGACGAGCCTCTCCGCGGTTCGCCCGGCTTCGCCGTGCGCCAGCTCGCCTACGTCGGCGAGAGCGATCCGAACTGGCCGGGACGGCCGAAATCCGAGACGACCAACTGGATGCGCCGGCATCGCCTGACCAACGCCTTCCATCCGCATGTCGCCGGATACGGCCACTCGTGGGACGATTACCTGAAGCCCGCCGACATGGAGGCGCATCCCGAATGGAAATCGACCCGGGGCGACGCGGTGCGCAACGGCAAGGTCGCCTTTTTCTGCACCACGGCACCGGGCCTCGTCGATCTCTTCGCCGCCCGCGTCATCGAGTCGATGGACCGGAATCCGAACCGCCCCATGTCCTCGATCTCGCCGACCGACGGCGGCGGCTTCTGCGATTGCGACCGCTGCAAGCAACTCATCGGCACCGATCCCCATGGAAAGCCGAGCCACGTCCTCGCCATCCTGACCTTCTACCAACAGGTCGCCGCGATCGTCGCCCGCGAGAGGCCCGGCCGCCGCCTCGGTGGTTTCGTCTATTACAACTACCAGTATCCCCCGGAGCATCCGCCCGCCCTGCCCGAAAACCTCTCCCTCTGCTGGGCGCCGCTGAACTACTACGGCTACGGCCTCCTCAAGCCCGTCTACCGCGAGGAGTTTGAAGGCCCCATGAAACAGTGGGCGGAGATCGCGCCGCGCTTCACCTATCACAACTACTCGACC
>JALRFZ010000239.1 GCA_023253615.1 Verrucomicrobiales bacterium
AGAATGAGAACTGTCGGATCGCTCCGCTCTCACAACCAAATCTGACAAATCACTGGCTCCGCTTCGCGAGCCACCTCTCGGCTCGGCGTTTGAAACCGCGTCGTTCGGACAGAATCCGAGAATCTACCTCATCGAGCAGGCTCCCAACGACAGCCTCCATAGCGCGACCAACATTGCCAGCGGAAACTACAACGTGGTGGGGGATACCGGTCTCAGCTTCTCGATCGGCTCGGGCCTCGACATCGCCGGTGGCACCACGCTCTTCGCGGCCACCGTCGGAGGCACCGCCAACCTGTATTCCCTCAACCGCAACACCGGAGCCGCCACCCTGATCGGTGCGATCAACGGAAATCCCACGGTGCGCGCCATCACCATCGCTCCGGTGTCCTTTCCGCCGAAGCTCCCTGTCACGATCCGCGCAAAAGGGCCGAAGGTGATCAACACGGCGGCGGCCCTGGTCACGATCAAGGGTACGGCGAAGTCGAAGGCGGGCATCAAGAGGGTCGATTTCCGGGTGGGCAAAGCGAAAGCAAAAAAGGCCAAAGGCAAGACGCGGTGGACGGCAAGGGTCCCTGTCGCGCCCGGACCCAACAAGGTCACTTTCAGAGCCACGGGAGGGAACGACGTCCTATCAAAACCCGCCCGGGTCACCATCATCCGCAGTTGAACAGACCGTCCGTCCGGGTCCGCGGCCCGGTTCGACGACGCCAGTCCGATGCAGTTCCCACCGTTTCCCGCACGGGACGGTGACTGGCGTTCTTGTTTTATCCCGCCCCACCCCATCCGGGCCGGGGACGGTCCGCATGAAGATCTCACCAGGGAGACGGTCGCGGCACCGCTGTCTCCCTCCACGGAAGGGTACCGGATTCAAGAACTCAAACCGGAGAATGGCAAACCCACATGAAAACGACCACGATATTCGTCATGACGCTCGCCGCCGCGGGCCTGTTGACCGGGAATCACACCCTTGCCCAAGGGGTGCCGGACCTCACCGTCTTCAAGGGAAACTACAATGGATCGGTCACCCAAACCGGTCCCGGTGCGGGGAATTCAGCCAAGGGACGGGCCACCGTCAGATTCAAGGTACCGGGCATCGGCACTTCGGCCGGGATCACCTTCACCGCGGCGATGTCCGATGGAATGGGCGGCACGAACCTGCTGCCGACCGCGCTGACGCTGAAATCGAACGGCCGCCTCTCGGTGACCGATCTGCTCATCGGCTTCGCCGGGGCGAACAACGCCAAACCCGGCACGGGTGATTGGACGCAACGCCGGCGTGTCCTCAAGATCGACGCGACCAACGGCGAAGGCATCACCCTCCGGGGCAAGGCCGTGACGAGGGATCTCCGTGCCAGACGCAAACTGACCTTGATCCTGAAATCGGATGACGGAGTCGATACCACCACCTTCGACGCGCGGCTGAAGGCCCGCCTTCCACGCCGGATCTGAAACCCGCGGGGCTTTCACCCCACCGCCGCGACCACCTGTCGCGCCAGATCCGCGAAAGCAGCGGAGATGGCGTTGCCGGCGGGATCGAGCGTGGCGATCGGTTCGCCGCGGTCGGCGCGGTCGCGGGTGGCGATGTCGAGGGGGATTTGCGCGAGCAGCGGCACTCCGAGACGTTCCGCCTCAGCCGCACCGCCGCCTTCTCCGAAGATCGGGTATTTCGTGCCGTGTTCGCACTCGAACCACGCCATGTTCTCGACGATGCCGGTGATGGGCACGTGCACTTTCTGGAACATCGCGACCGCCTTGCGCGCGTCGATGAGGGCGACTTCCTGCGGGGTCGTGACAATGACACTGCCATTGATCGCGACCGTCTGCACGATGGTCAGCTGGATGTCACCGGTGCCGGGAGGCAGGTCGAGGACGAGATAATCGAGCTCGCCCCAGACACACTGCCGCAGGAACTGCTGCGTGTAGCGCGTCGCGAGCGGACCACGCACGATCACGGGAGAGTCTTCGGAAAGGAGGAAA
This sequence comes from Verrucomicrobiales bacterium, assembly GCA_023253615.1. Lineage (GTDB taxonomy): Bacteria > Verrucomicrobiota > Verrucomicrobiia > Verrucomicrobiales > DEV007 > Arctic95D-9. The sequence goes on from JALRFZ010000239.1 coordinate 1,978, forward strand.
CCCATCGAGATGGCCTTGATGCCCTGGGCCTCGATCGGGATGATCTCGTTCTGCTCCGTCGCCATAGGCTGCTGGTCGGTCGCACCGAGCATCAGGGCGATGCTGGGGCCGTAGAGGTCGCAATCGCAGAGCCCCACCTTCGCGCCGGTGCGGCTGAGGGCGATCGCGAGATTGGTGGAGACCGTCGACTTGCCCACACCGCCTTTGCCGCTGGCCACGGCGATGATCTTTTTCACGCCCGGGATGGAGGTCTGCGCGGCCGCGGGATTGCCGGTGGCGGTCTCCGGCGGATCCTTCAGGTCGAAATCGATCACGACTTTGCCGATGCCTTCGAGGGTGGCGAGGGCCTCTTCGATCCCCTGATGGATGGCCCGGGGCACGGCGGGATCGCGCGTCGCGAGACTGACGAGCACGGTCACGTCATCGCCCGCGACGATGACGCGTTTGACGAGGCCGAAGGAGACGATGTCGCGGCTGAAACCGGGATAGTTGACTTTCTTCAGCTTTTCCCGAACGGATTCTTCGTTGATCATGGGCGGTGGATGAGCGCTTTTCCATTAGGCCATTACGGCCCGAAGTCCAGCACGGAGACACGCGAATGGCGGAAGCAACCAATTTGATGAGAAAAGCGGCGGCGACGCTGTTTCCCGACATGCCGTCGCAGGAGTCGTTTCTCCGCGCGCTCCTCACACCGGTCCCGCGTGGCAGTGCGGTGGTGTGGACGGTGCCGCCGCGCCCGGGCGAGTTCGAGACCGTGCCGCGTGCGGAGCTGCCGGACTGGCTGCCGCTCTTCATCGAGGTTCTCACGCCGGGCGTGAAGATCGGGCTGAGCGATGCGTATGCGAAAGGCGAAGTCTATCCGCTCGATTTTTCCTCGGTGCTGACCGGATCGGCCATGCTCGCGGCGCGCGATTCGCTGCCGGAAGATCTCCGCGTGCTCGATCTCTGCGCCGCGCCTGGCGGCAAGTCGATCCTCGCCTCCGCCATGCTCGATCCGGCCTTGATCCTGGCGAACGAGGTGGAAGGACGGCGTCTCGGCCCGCTGCGGCACAATCTCTCGCGTTGCCGCATCCCCGCGGCGCACACCCAGCGCCTCGATCCCGCGGAGATCGCGCGGCTCGCGCCGGGTGCCTTCGATCTCGTCCTCGTCGATGCGCCGTGCTCGGGACAATCGCTCCTCGCCAAGGGCATCGACAATCCGGGCTGTTTCCATCCCTCGACGGTGAAGGGCAACTCCCGTCGCCAGGCCCGCATCCTCGCCGCCGCCGCGGAGACGGTCGCTCCGGGTGGCTTTCTTCTCTATACCACCTGCACTTTCAGCCAGCGCGAAAACGAAGGGGCCATCGAAAAGCTGCTCGCGACGGC
>JALRFZ010000251.1 GCA_023253615.1 Verrucomicrobiales bacterium
CCACGCGGAGCGTTGGTCCACCGTCCCGCCGATGCGCTGGCGTTACTCCGGCGCCCGGTTGAAAGACACCGCCGAGGTCCTCGCCTACGCCCATCCCGTCGGCTCCGCACCGACCGCGGCAGGCTTCACGCCCGATGGCTCGCCCGGCTCGGTCGAGGCCGCGATCCAACAACTCGCCAACCAGAAAAACGTCGAGGCGGAGAACGCGATCCTCTCGACGATCCGCGCCGGCCTCGGCAAGGTGCTGCTGCTGCATTTCGATCAGACCTGGCGCTTCCGCTACGGCGTCGGCGACACCTACCACCACCGCTTCTGGGGCCAGGTGACGCGCTGGGGGGCGGGACCCAACCTCCGCTCGGGCAACGACTTCGTCCGCCTCGGCACCGACCGCCTCAGCTACACCCCGAACGACGCCATCGAAGTGACCGCGAAGGTCCTCGACCCCGAGCGGCGTCCCGTCACCGACGCCGGCGTCGAGGTGGAGATCTGGAAAGACGGCGAGCGTCTCCGCAAACAACGCCTGAGCTACCGCACCGATTCCTCCGGGCTCCACGAAACCAGCCTCAGTGGACTCGATGAAGAGGGCGAATACGAATTGAAGCTCGTCGGCGGCGAAGTCGACGAAGCCATTGCCGCGGTGCCTGACGGACCCAAGGAGATCTCGACCGAACTCCTCGTCGTGACGACCCGCAATCCCATCGAACTCGCCGAGCTCACCGCCGACCGCGATTTCCTCAACCGCGCCACGACCATGACCGGCGGCAAACTGGCCGAGCTCGACGATCTCGCCAGCCTCGTCAACAGCTTCGGCGCCCCGAAAGAAGTCCTCAAGGAACGCCGCAATATCACGTTATGGGATAAATGGCCCCTGCTCCTCGCCTTCTTCGGCCTCCTCACGACCGAGTGGGTGACGCGGAGGAGGAGCGGGTTGGTGTGATTCATAGAAACTTAAAAGCCTAGCTCCTCTCCCCAGCGCCCATCGCAGCCAATACCTTTTACCTTTTACTTTCCCACCTTTTACCGGGCCTCCGGCCCGCCTAACATGAGCACCTTCGAAGCCGCCCTTGGACAACTGCCGCAGCCCATCCTCGACAAGCTGCAATCGATGATCCGCCGGGTGCGGAGGCTCCTCTTCATCCGTGGGCTCTTCGCGACGCTGGCGGTGGCGCTGGTCTGCCTCCTCGCGATCATGGCGGTGGACGCGACGATCACGCTTTTCTCAACGACCTCGCGCTGGATTCTCAGTCTCGCCGGGCTCGCCCTCACCCTCGCCGCGGCCTGGTGGTTCCTCGTCCGTCCGCTCTCGCGCCGCTACACCCTCACCAAAATGGCGCGCATCCTCGAAGTGCGCCACCCGGAGCTGCAGGAACGCATTTCCACCGCCGTCGAACTGCTCGCTAGCGACGATCCGGATTCGATCCGCGGATCGCAGGAACTCATCCAGGCGGTCGTGGACTCGGCCGTCGATGATGTCGCCACGGTCGATCCGAAGACGGAATTCAAGCCGGCCCGCTCGAAAAAATTCATCGTCGCCTCGGCGATCTGCGCGGGCATCATCGCGCTGCTCCTCGCGATCTGGCCGCAACAGGCCTGGACGCTGCTGACGCGTGCCCTCGCCCCCTTCCTCGACATCGGCAACGCCTACGCCGACACTCTCGTCGTCGATCCCGGCGATGTGCGCGTCGCGAAGGGCGAGCCGGTGACGATCCAGGTCTCGGTGAAACACAAACGTCTCAAGCGCGCCGAGATCCGCCGCCAGTTGCCGGACGGCAACGATTCCGTCGAGCGCATGGCCCTCATCGCCGAGGAGCCGGATGGCACGAAACGTTTCTCCCTCACCTTCCCCGCGGTCGAGGAAGGTTTCGATTACCGCGTCCGTGCCGGTGCCGCCCTCAGCCGCTATTTCGACGTCACCGCCGTCGAGCCACCGACGGTGACGAAGCTGGAAGTGAAATACGACTATCCCGAATACACCGGCCTGCCGGACGCTGGCGGCGAGACCGAAACCGGCGAGATCCGCGCCGTCGCCCACACCCGCGTCTCAGTGACGGCGACGCTGAACAAACCCGCTTGGAGCGCCAAACTCATTCTCAACGAAACCCCGTCCGCCGCCGAGCCGGTCATCGCCGAAAACCGCGTGACCTGGGATTTCGAACTGACCTCCGGCATGCGCGGGAGCTGGCATCTCGATCTCGCCGACGAGGAGGGATTCGCCAACCAGCCTTCCTCGTATCCGATCGAAGTGCTCCCTGACAAAGCCCCCACGGTGCAGATCCTCGCTCCCGTGCAGCGCGACATTTCCCTGAAGCCGACCGAGCGCCTCCCCATCGATCTCAGCGTCGTGGAGGACTTCGGCTTCGGCGATGTCGTGCTGATGGCGACACCGGATGGTGCGGTCGCGCCGACCCAGCTCGTGCAGCCCACGCCCGCGGCGACGAACCGTCCCGGCACTTACTCGGCCCAGGCTCTCCTCGATCTGCCCGCCTTGAAACTGACGCCCGATCAACGGCGTCTCGCCGTGCAGGTGCGGGTGCGCGACAACCGTCCCGAAAACTACGACGGACCCGGCGTGGGTTTGAGCGAGGTGATTTTCGTGACGATCGATCAGAACGCGAAATCCCTCGCCGACCAGGCGATCGAGGCGCAGAAGAAAGAAGTCGAAGAACAGATCCGCGAAGCGAAGCAGGAGCTGGAGAAGGCGCGCGATGATCTGCGCCGCGCCGAGCAGGAATTGATCCGCGACAAGGAGGTCAACAGCGAGGCAAAGGAAAAGCTCGACGAATTCACCGAACACAACGAGGCCGCCCGCGAGAAGCTGGAAAAGGTCGCCGCCACCCTCGACACTCCCCTTTTCCAAGAGCAGTCGCAGCAGGCCGCGAAGCTCGCCAACGAGCCCCTCGCCGAGGCGCAGGAAAAGGCCGACATGATTCCCATGACGGACGCGCAGCACGAGCGTGTCGCCGAGGCGAAAGAGGCGCGCGCCAAGGTGGAGGAAGCGATCAAGGGGCTCGACGAACTTTCCAAGTCGATGCGCGAGGCGAACGAGGACTACGAGGCGATCTCAAAGCTGAACGAACTTGCCAACAAACAGCAGGAACTGGCGATGAAGGCGGAGGATTGGCAGCAGCGCGCCCAACAGGAGCGTGCCGCCGCCGAACAGGCCGCGCAGCAGGCTCCCGACGAAAATGCGAAGCAGCAGGCGATGCAACAGTTCGACCAACAGCAGAAGCGCGAGGCGCAGCAATTCCAGAACGAACAGAACCGCGTCGAGCAACAACTCGGCGAGATGTTGAAAGAGAACGCCGCCGCGCTTGCCGAGGTGCTCAAAGAGCAGCGCGCCCAGAGCGACAATCTCGCCGAACAGGCCGAAGCCCTCGCAAAACAACAAGAATCCCTGCGCGACGCAAGCCGCGAGGCAACCGACAAGAACGAGGACCAGCAGGAAGCCCTGCGTGAGGCCCTCATCGAGCAACTCGCCCAACTGCAATCCGAACTCGCCCAGCAAGCCAAGGCTGCCGCCGAAGAAGCGCAGGAGGCGGCCGTGCCCGGCAAGGGTGAAGCTGAAAATGCTCCGGAATCCGATCAGGCGCAGGCCAATGCCGAAACCCAAAAACCGGCCAACGCCGAAGCCCGGGCACAGGCCGCGGAAGCCCTCGCCCAAGCCGCCGAAGAGGCCAACCAGGCGGCGGAAAATCTCGCCAAAAAAGACCTCGCCCCTGCCAGCGAAGCCGCGAGCGAAGCGAGCGAGACTCTCGCCAAAGCGGAGGCCGCGCAGGCGCAGGCCTCCGGGTCCGACCCGTCGGACGCGCCTGCAAAGAGCGAAGCCGCCGCCCTCGCCCAACGCCAGGAAGCCCTCGCCGAGCACATCGAAGCCGTGAAGGAAGGTCGGCTCCAGGAGGCCCTTGCCCGGATGGAATCGATGTTGCAGGCGGACGCCGCCGCCCTCGAAGCCCAGGCCGCGGGCATGCAGGATTCCCTGCAAAACCTCTCACAAAATCAGGCCCGGGATCGCGCCCGCAATGCCGCCCAGTCCCTCGAACGCGGCGAACAGGAAGCCGCCCAGTCGGCCCAGCAACTCGCGCGAGCCCAGGAGCAGCAAGCCCAGGCCGAGCAAAAGGGCGAGGTCGCCGAAGGTCAGCTCGCGCAACAGGCACGCTCCACGATGCAGCAGGGCCAGCGCAACCAGCAGCAATCCGCCGAGGCCCTTTCCCAGGCCGCGAAAGCCTTCGCCCAATCCTCCGAGGCGATCGGCCAGACCCTCGAAGGGCTCGAGCCCTCCGACATGGATGAGCGTCTCGCCAACAGCGAAGACCTCGCCAAGGGTTTCCAGGATGTCGCCCAGTCGTCGCAGTCGCAGAATGCCCGGGATGCCTCGCAGCAATCGCAGGAGGCGGCCAAGTCGCTTTCCCAACTGGCCCAGGCCGCGATGCAGAAACTCGGCGGACAGCCCGGCCAACCGCAGCCGAATCCCAATGGTCAACCTCAGGAACAGCCCGACCAGAATCTCACCGGCGAACCGGATTCGCTCGACCTGAACGAGACCGGGAAGAAGACCGCCGACATGGACGGCAGCGGCATTCCGCCCGAACTCCAGAACCTCGGTATCAGTGCCGAGGATTGGGCGCGCTTCAAAGGGGCCCTCGCCGGAGGCAACGCCACCGCGATCGAGACCGATCTCCCGGCCGAGTATCGCGAGCTCGTCGGCCGATATTTCCAGGTGATCGCGAAGGAAGCCGGCAAAGGAAAATGAACGCCGCGACAAAGCCCATGAAACTCCTTCCACTTTTCCTCGTCTTCGCCATTTCCATCCTGCCCTCGCGCGGCCAGGAGACGACGGCACAGAACGTTTTCCAGAAGCACCAGCCCGCGATCGAAGCCGCCGTCGAAAAAGCGCTGCGCTACCTCGCCTCGAACCAGTCCGAGGAAGGCACTTTCTCGGACTCCTACGGGCGTTCCGTGGGAGTCGTCTCGCTCGTCGGGATGTCCTTCCTCTCGGCGGGGTACACGCCGGGCTTCGGGGAATACGCGGAAAACATCGACCGCTGCATCGACTACGTCCTCGAGAGCCAGCGCAGCAACGGGCTCCTCGACAAGGGCGACTCGGGCCACGGCCTGATGTACGCCCACACCATCGCGACCCTCTTTCTTTCCGAAGTCAGCGGCATGGTCGATCCGGAGACGCAGGAGCGCATCGACCCCGTCCTCGCGAAGGCGACCAAGCTGATCCTCGAAGCCCAGGCCGTGCCGAAGAACGAGAACCACGAGGGTGGCTGGCGCTACAAACCCGACTCGCGCGACTCCGACCTTTCCTGCAGCGGCTGGGCGCTCATGGCCCTGCGCTCGGCCAAGCTCAACGGCGCCCCCATCCCCGACAGCGCCATCGAAAAGGCGGTCGCCTACGTGTTGAAAAACCACGATCGCGAGGAAGGCCGCTTCGGCTACACCGATCCCTGGGGGCACTCCGAGACCCTCACCGGTTGCGGAGTCCTCTGCCTCGCCCTCTGCGGCCGCCACAACGAGGAATCTCTGCCCCGTTCGGGCGACTACATCTACAAGGTCCGCCAACAGATCATCAACAACGCCCACGAGTATTACGCGAATTACTACAACGCCCAGGGCATGTTCCAGCTCGGCGGGCGGCACTGGGCGCAGTACGCCGACTGGATGTACCAGGAGTATCTGCCGAAGCAGCAGGCGAACGGTTCGTGGTCGAACGGACGAAACGGTGGCACCTACGGTACCTCCATGATGGTCCTTTCCTTCACCGTCCCGTATCGCCAACTCCCGATCTACCAGCGCGACGAGACGGTGGACGAGGTGCCGTGAGTGGTCAATCCACCGCAAGGAGCCGTTCGACTTCCCGCCCCATCCGGGTGTAGAGTCCGGACATCATGGATTTTCGCTGGCTCGGGACTGTTTCCTACGCCGACGCGCTCGCGTTGCAGAACGAGCTCGTCGAGCAGCATCATCGCGGGGAAATCGGCGACACCGTCCTCCTCCTCGAACACGAGCCGGTGTATACGATCGGCCGCACCCGCGATCAGACCAGCCTCCGCGATCCCGTCGGGCTACCGCATCCGGTCTACGAGATCAACCGCGGCGGACAGGCGACCTTCCACGGTCCGGGCCAGCTCGTCGGCTACCTCATCCTCGATCTGAACGTGCACGGCCGCGATCTCCACGAGTATCTCAGGCGGATCGAGTCGTTCTTGATTGCTTTCGCGGGCCATTTTGGTATGAAAGCGGGTCGCAGGGAAGGCCTCACGGGCGTGTGGGTCGAGGACCGCAAGCTGGCCTCCATCGGAGTGGGGGTGCGGAAATGGATCACCATGCACGGTTTCGGACTGAATGTGTCGAGCGACCTCTCCGGCTACGAGGCCATCACCCCCTGCGGCATCGCCGGCGTCACCATGACATCCCTTTCCAGAGAAAATTCCCTTCTTGAACACGGCCGCGAGATCACGGTCGAAGAAGCCGCCTTTGCCATCGAACCCTTCATCCGCGAAGCCTTCGCTCCGGGAGCGGCGCTCTGATCCGCCCTCCGCCGCTCCCATGTACCTCGTCGCGGTCAATCTCGAGAATCCCAAGGAGATGGCGGTGGCCCAGGCCATCACCGGACGCCCTTTGCGCATCGGCCGCAAACCCGAGAGCCTCGAGGACGAGCCCGTCGACCTCCTCCGGGTGACCTGGGATGACCGCCACGTCAGCCGCAATCACTGCGAGGCGGTGCGCGATGAGAGCGACCATCTCGCGATCCGCCGCCTCCCCGCCCTGACCGGGCGCAACACCCCGAATCCGCTCCATTCCAACATCGCGCCGAAAGACCGTCATCCTCTCGTGGAGCCGATCGAGCTGCGGCTCGGAGAATCCTTCGTCTTCGGCGGCGGCGGCCATACCGCCGTCTATTGGCTGAAATCCCTCGGCGATCTCGAGGCCGAGCTCGAGCGCTACCATCAGGAGCGCGACCGCGAAAAAGAGGCCTACGAGGATGCCCCCGCCAATGCGACGCGCCAGGATTACGACGAGGTCGAGCAGCTCGATGAATACAGCCTGCGCCTCCAGTTGAAACTGCTCCAGCGCGAGCTGCCCCAGCAGGTGCTCAGCGGCTGGACCGATGAGGAGGACCTTTTCACCCGCGCCGCCGTCTTTCTCGAAAACGCACTGCCGGGGCAGAAGGGCGTCACCGCCGTCTTCATCGCCGTGGAAAAAACCGACGAGGGGGCCGAGTTCGAGATCCTCAATCCCGATCCGTTCGCCCGCGCCGATTTCCGACCGAGCCGCACCCTCGTCAATCGCATCAATCTCGCGAAACCGAATCCCGCCGACATCCGGATCTGGGCCTCGAAGGACAACAACCGCGTCTTTTCCGCGGAGAGTCTCGGAGAAAAGATCGATTGGGTGATGATCATCCCCGTGGCCCGCCTCGACGAATCGGCCGCGATCTACCGCGACGCGCAGCGACGGCCCGTCTTCCTCTACGTCGAAACGCGACAGGCCTCCGACACGGCCGCGGCGGCCTTCGTGCCCTTCATCCGCCTCATCGGATCGCTCGTCGCGAGCCTGCTCTCGGCCCGGGCCGACCAGAAGATGCAGGATCAGATGGCGGCCTACTTTTCTCCCGGTCTGCGCAAGATCCTCCGCGTGCGCGACCAATCCGAGCTCGATCCCGCGATGGTCGACTGCACGGTATTGTTCGCCGACCGCCGCGGTCACTCACGCCACCTCGAGCTTGCCAAAAGCGACGAGGAGATCCTCGAGCGTCTCGACGAGAACCAGAAAGTCGTCGGACTCATCACCGAGGAGATTTTCCGCAGCCGCGGCGTCGTCACCGACTTCGCGGGCGATGGAGCGCTCGGGCTGTGGGGCTGGCCGGACTTCGGGGATGAGAACAAGGATCACGCCCTCCTTGCGGTCGAGGCGGCCGAGGCCATCATCCGGCGCCTTTCCAATCGCGTGCAGTTCGAGGAGGAGCAGAACCGCCACATGGCCGCCGTCCGCATCGGTATCAGCACCGGCCGCATCGCCGTGGGCAAGACCGGACCGAGCCAGCAGTGGCACATCAGCGTCTTCGGCAGCGTCGCGAATCTCGGCGCGCGGCTCGAGCGCATCGCCAAGGAATTCCGCGTGCCCGTGCTCCTCTCCGACGAGACCTATCGCCGCATCAAGGACACCGGCAGCCGCCGCTTCCGCCAGCTCTGCCTCATCCGGCCCGCCGGCTTCGCGGAGAGTTATCCCATCCACGAGCTCGTCCTGCCGCGCGAGATGGGCGGATCCGGCGTCTCCGACGACGATGCCCGGACCTACGAGCGGGCGCTCAACCAATTCAACCACGAGGAGTGGGACGACGCCATCGACCTGCTCGACACCCTCACCGAAGACGATCCCGCCGCCGCCTGGCTGAAGGGTCGCGCCCTCTGGTTCAAGAAGAATCCCCCGCCTCCCGGATGGGCCGGTGAGATCCAGAGCCTCACCAAATAGCCGAGTCCTGCTTTCACTCCATCGCCTTGCAAGAAGAAGATTCCATCAAGATCAAGGATTACGTGATCCACCAGCCGCCGCTGGGGGAAGGCGCGTATGGCCAGGTCTTCCGCGCCACCTATCGCGGCATCTCGGAACGGGCCCTGAAAATCTTCCGTCCCGGCGCGGTCGATCTCGCGACGATGGCGCGTGAGCTCGAAAAGCTTTCCCAGGTCACCGAGCACCAGGGCATCGTCACCCTCCACGATTTCGATCTGCTCAATGATCCGCCCTATTACGCGATGGGCCTGCATGCCTATCCGAACTACGACGGCACCTGGGAGACCCGCACCCTCGAGCGTCTCTGCGGCCACGTCGACTACCGCGAGGGATGGCGTCTCATCCGCGACATCGCCGACGCCGTCTCCTACCTGCACCGCAACCAGATCATCCACTGCGACCTCAAGCCGTCGAACATCCTCCTCACCGACGAGACGCCGCATCACGTGAAGATCTGCGACTTCGGCCAGAGCCGCGGCCTCGCCACCGAGGGCGCCCACCCCGTCGGCACCCCGCTCTACGCCAGCCCCGAGCAGCTCCGCAATCCCCGCGACTCCGCCGACGGCAAGGGCTTCCGCTGGGATGTCTACAGCTTCGGCGTCGTCGCCTTCAAACTCCTCACCGGAGAGCTGCCCCGTCTCCGCGGCTACGCCGCCGCCGAGCGAGGCTACTACGACCCCGAGGCCACCCTCTACGAAGCCGGCACCGAGACCTCGCCCGGCGATCAGGGCAAAGCCATCGACGGCAACCAGATCGCCACCCTCGTCGAAGCCGTCGAGGAGATCGAATGGCCATCGGGCTACTACATTCCCAGCGATCGCAAACTCCTCATCGAGCAATGCCTCAGCCTGAATCCCCGCGAGCGTCCCGCCGATATGCGCGAAGTCTCGAGCCGCATCCAGCAGCTCGACCAACAGGCCGTCGTGAAGCGCGCCCGCCGTCTCAACACGATTTTTGCGGTTTTGTTGGTCGTGGCCCTCTGGGCCTCCGGCTTCGCCTTCATCCAGGCCCGCAAGGCGAAACGCGCCACCGACGAGGCCATGCTCGCCTCCGTCGCCTACGAAAAGAGCGCGGGTGCGGCCGTCGAGTTGATGCTTCTCTTCGTGAGTGAGCTGAACAAGGGCGATATCTCCGGTGCGGGCGCCGACCGTCTTTATTCCATCGTCGCCGAGAATTCGAAAACCTTCCTCGAGAACCGCTCCAAGGATCTCCCCACCTCCACGCGCATCCTCCGTTTCTCCGCCCAGACCGCCGCCCTCCGGGGACGACAGGCGCTCGAGCGAGGCGATCTCGATGCCGCGCTCAAGGATTTCACCAGCGCCTACGAGATCCGGTCCGAGCTGGCCGAAGATCCCGACTCGCCCGACGATCTGCCCATCCTCGTCTCGCGCGATCTCATGGAAATCGGCCGGATCCACGAGCTGCAGGCGGACTACACCGCCGCCGCCGCCGCCTACTCCGAGGCCCTCGAATGGCGCAGCCAGGTCAGCGACGCCAACGGCATTTTCTCCCTCGCGCAGTTGAAGGAACTCACCACCAACTACCAATCGCTCGGCCGGGTCCACTCCCTTGCCAAAGAGCCTAGGCAGGCCATCGCCACGCTCAACGAGATCCTTTCCATCCTCAACGCGCGGATCGAGGATGGCCTGCCCTCCGACGTGCCGGGCTACGCCATCGAGGCCGTGCGGGTCCTGCTGCAGTTGGGCGAATACGAATATGGCGCGGGTGAGGTCGCCACCGCCTCATCGACCTACGAAGAGCTCACCGTTCTCGCCAGATCGCTCGCCTCCGCCCCGCCCAGCATCGCGGAAGAGGCCAATCTCGCCTACCTCACCGCCGTGCGCGCCCTCGGCACGATCCAGCTCGCCCAAGGACAACCCGAAGCGGCCCTCGTCCTCTTCCGGGAGGAAATCAAACTCCGCGAACAATCCGTGAAGCGCCGCCCCTACGACGCCGAAGCCAAGGTCTCCCTCGCCGAGGCCTATGCCGGAGCCGCCGGCTGCCTGCCTTCCTCCATCGAGACCTCGCGGACCCTCGCCGTCTTCTACCTCGAACAGGCTCTCGCCCTGATCGAACAATTGCCCTCCGATCTCCGTGCCAGGAGCGATATCGCCGAAAAGAGCGCCCGCTTTCTCGCCGCCCTGAACGCTCTCCAACCCTCCGGAAACTGACCTTGATTCCGAGCCGGGGGCGCGGACACGGCCCTTGGGAGAGGGCGGAAACCGGGTATCTTCCCGGCGATGTCGCGATTGTCCGCTCTGATCACCCTCCTCACGAGCCTCCCCGCCCTCCTTTCAGCGGCGGAAGGGAAACTCGATTTCAACCGCGACATCCGTCCCATTCTCTCAGACAAATGCTTCCAATGCCACGGTCCCGATGAGAAGACCCTGCACGGCGATGTCCGCCTCGACGATCGCGCGTCGGCCATCGCGACCCGTGCCATCGTCCCCGGCTCGCCCGAGCTGAGCGAGGCTCTCGCCCGCATCCTCAGCGACGATCCCGACGAGGTCATGCCGCCGCCGAAGACGAAAAAGACCGTTTCTTCCGTCGAGGCCGACATCCTCCGCCGCTGGATCGCCGAAGGCGCCGAATACAAGGGACACTGGGCCTTCGAGCCCGTCGTGGCCACCAACGTGCCCGCCGGCAAACATCCCGTCGATCACTTCATCCTCGCCGAACTTGAACGCAAGGGCCTCCAACCCTCGCCCGAGGCCGATCCCGCCACCCTCATCCGCCGCCTTTCCCTCGACCTGACCGGGTTGCTTCCGGCACCCGACAGGGTCAAATCGTTCCTGACCGAACACAAATCCGATCCCGATCAAGCCGTCGCCAAGCTCGCCGACGAACTCCTCGCCTCGTCCCATTACGGCGAACGCTGGGGACGCCATTGGCTCGACCAGGCCCGTTACGCCGACTCGAACGGCTACTCCATCGACGGAGACCGCACCCAGTGGCCCTGGCGGGACTGGGTCATCCGCGCGATCAACGAAGATCTGCCCTTCGACCGCTTCACGATCGAACAGATCGCCGGCGACCTCCTCCCGAACGCGACCAAAGCCCAGCTCGTGGCCTCCGCCTTCCACCGCAACACCCTCATCAACCAGGAAGGGGGCACCGATCCCGAGCAGTTCCGCAATGAAGAGGTCGTCGACCGCGTCAACACCACCGGGGCCGTCTGGCTCGGGCTCACCCTCGGCTGCGCCCAGTGCCACACCCACAAATACGATCCCATCACCCACCGCGAGTATTTCGAGCTCTTCGCCTTCTTCAATCACGGCACCGATATCAACAACACCGGTGCGACCGTCGAGGTGGCCGAGGGCGAGATGTTCCTCAAGGATGCCGATCCCGCGAAGGTGAAGGCGATCGACGAAGCCAAAGCCGCCCTCGCCAAGATCACCTCCGCCACCGCGAAGCGACAGGTCGCATGGGAAAATGCCGAACTGGCCAAGGCCGCACCGGATGCCAAGGAAACTCCGCTCCTCCTCGCCCTCGGCGCCGCGCCTGACAAACGCACCAACGATCAGAAAAAGCTCCTCGTCGCCGAATTCGCAAAGGTCGATCAGGAAAAGCTCGCCGCCGAAAAGACCCTCGCCGACGCCCGCGCCGCCCTCGGTCTTGGCACCGCCGTCAACACCATGGTGATGCGCGACCTCCCCGAGCCGCGCGAGACCTTCATCCACCTGCGCGGCAGCTTCCTCGACCACGATCTGAAGACCGGCCCGCTCTCGCCCGGAGTGCCGGCCGCACTGCCGGCACTCCCTGACAAAACCACACCGCGCAACCGCCTCGATCTCGCCGAATGGCTCGTGCGTCCCGACCATCCCCTCGTCCCGCGTGTCACCGTCAACCGCGTCTGGATGCGCTACTTCGGCAAAGGCATCGTCGCGACCGAGAACGACTTCGGCATGCAGAGCGCCTTTCCCACCCATCCCGAATTGCTCGACTGGCTCGCCCACGATTTTGTCGCGAACGGCTGGTCGATGAAGCGGCTCCACAAGCTCATCGTCACTTCCGCGACCTACCGGCAATCCTCCCACGCCCGACCCGACCTCGCCGAGGTCGATCCGCTGAATACCCTCCTCGCCCGGCAGAACCGCCTCCGCGTCGAGGCCGAGATCGTGCGCGACGCCGCCCTCTCCGCGAGCGGCCTGCTCCATCCGAAAGTCGGTGGTCCCGGGGTGAAGCCGCCGCAGCCCGAGGGCGTCTACGCCTTCACCCAGAACAAGAAGAGCTGGACCGCCGCCACCGGGCCCGATCGATTCCGCCGCGGGCTTTACATCCAGTTCTACCGCAGCGCGCCCTATCCGCTGCTGACCACCTTCGACTCGCCCGACTTCCAAAGCGTCTGCACAGCGCGCGTCCGTTCGAACACGCCCCTGCAATCGCTCGCCATGGCGAACGACGAAGCCCTCTTCGAGCTGGCCCGGGGACTCGGGGCGCGTTTGTTGAAAGAGGTGCCCGCCGACGATGAGAAGCGGCTCGAGCGCGCCTTTTTCCTCTGCTACGCGCGGCCGCCGAGCGATGCGGAACGCAACGCCGTCGCGTCGTTCCGCGAGACGCAGGTGACCTCCTTCAAGTCCGATCCCGCCGCCGCCGCGGAGGTGGCGCCCAAGGGAGCGACGGACCCGGCCGAGGCTGCGTCGTGGACGACCGTGGCGCGGGCCTTGATGAACACGGATGAGTTTATTACGCGGGAGTGAACCGATGAACCGATTTCATAACCACTCCATTCGCGCCAATTCGCGTTTCATTTGCGCTCATTCGCGTTCCCTCTTTTTCAACGCGAATGGCCGCGAATATCCGCAAATTTGCGCGAATCCGATTCTTTGAAACAACTTGCGTCCATGGATCCCCTCCACCAACAAACCCGCCGCCACTTTTTCGAACGCTGCGGGATCGGCCTCGGCTCGATCGCCCTGACCGATCTCCTTTCGCGTGATTGTCAGGGTGCCGCTCCCGCGGGCGACCCGATGGCGCCGCGCCGGTCCCACCACCGGGCCAAGGCGAAGAACGTCATCTTCCTCTTCATGGCGGGCGGCCCGAGCCAGCTCGAGCTCTTCGAGGACAAACCGCGCCTCCGCGAATTCCACGGCCAGCTCCCCCCGGAATCCTTGGTGAAAGGCAAACGTTTCGCTTTCCTCCCGAAGGATGCCAAGCTCCTCGGCGGGCAGCGCGAGTTCGGCACCTACGGCGAGGCTCGCATGAGCCTCAGCGACCTCCTCCCGCACCATCGCAAGATCGTCGACGAGGTCACCTGGCTGCGCGGGATGAAGACCGACGTCTTCAACCACGGCCCGGCGAAGCTTTTCATGAACACCGGCTTCCAGGTGCCCGGACGGCCCTGCCTCGGATCGTGGGTCACCTACGGGATCGGCAGCGAATCGCGCGACCTGCCCGGCTTTGTCGTCCTCCAGTCCGGGCCCCGCGGACCGCGTGCCGGGAACGCGCTCTGGTCGGCGGGATTCCTCCCCTCGAGCTACCAGGGCGTGCCCTTCCGCGGCAGTGGCGATCCCATTCTCAATCTCGCCAATCCCAAGGGCATCGACGCCGCACGTCAGGGGGAATTCTTCGACCTCGTCGGCACCCTCAACCGCGAGCGACTCGGCGTCACCGGCGATCCCGAGATCGCGACGCGCCTCTCCGCCTACGAGATGGCCTACCGCATGCAGAGCAGCGCGCCCGAGTTGATGGATTTGTCAGGCGAAAGCCAGGCCACCCTCGACCTCTACGGGGCGAAACCGGGCGGCAACAGCTACGCCAACAACTGCCTCCTCGCCCGACGCCTCGTCGAGCGCGGGGTGCGCTTCGTGCAGCTCTATCACACGAACTGGGACCACCACGGCGGCCCCACCGAGAACCTCGACAAACACCTCCCCGAGATCGCCCGCGAGATCGACCAGGCTTCCGCCGCCCTCGTCCTCGATCTGAAACAGCGCGGTCTCCTCGAAGACACCATCGTCGTCTGGGGCGGTGAATTCGGCCGCACCCCCATGGGCGAAGTCCGCGACGGCGGTGCCGGAGGACGCGACCACCACATCGACGCCTTCACCATGTGGGTCGCCGGAGGCGGCTTCCAGGCCGGCAAGATCCACGGAGCCAGCGACGACTTCGGCTACGAGGCCGTCGAGGGAGCCGTCCATGTCCACGACCTGCACGCCACCATCCTGCATCAGCTGGGCTTCGATCACGAGAAGCTCACCTTCCGTTTCCAGGGCCGCGATTTCAGGCTCACGGATGTGCATGGGAAGGTGGTGCGGGAGGTGTTGGGGTGACGGGAGATCGCAGCCAACCCTTGACGCTGCATTGCCGCAATGCGACATTGCCGCATGAGCACGGCCCTTCCCATCAGCAAACGCGGAACCGTCACCCTGCCGCCTGCCTTGCGCCGCAAGTATGGTTTTGACCAGATGGAGAACCCCATGGTGATCCTCGAAGAGCGCGACGGTGAGTTGATCCTGCGTCCTGCTGCCGCCATACCCGTTCGCGACCTGCCCGTGAGCCTGATCGAGCAATGGATCGCCGAGGACGAGGCGGGAATGGAGCAATTCAAGGCGTCCGGCGGCGGTCGATGACCTTGTTCCTGGACACCAGTATGCTGATTTCGGCCTGCGGGTCAGAGAACGGCGCCTCACGCCATGTCTGCGAAAGCGGGACTTCTCATGGCTGGCGCTTGATCACCTCGGGCTACTGCCGGAACGAAACGCTTCGCAATCTCCCGAGACTTGGCACGCAAGGGCTGAGTGCATGGGAGGAACATGTTGAACCTCGGATTGAGTTCGTTCCAGATATCATCTCACTCGACAAAGCCCTCGTCTTCGAAAAAGCAAAGGACAGACCGGTCCTGGTTTCCGCCCTGGCCGCTGAAGCGGAATACCTGCTGACCTTGGATCGTACCGACTTCCATGCCACCTTGGGTTCCCAAGTTTACGGAATGCTTGTCAGGACGCCCGCGGAGTTTCTGACGGAACAGCGAAGTCTGGGCCGCATTTGATTTGCCCCGCCGCCATCGCGCCTCCCACGACCTTTGACAACACCCTCCCCTTTCCGGCATGGATAGATGGTCATGTCACCGCTTAAACCCTCTTTGCTCCTCTGCCTCGGCCTCGCCACCTCCCTCCATGCGCAGGAAGCTGCTCCTCTGCCGCCCGCGGTCGCGCTGGATGCCGCCGACTTCCCCTCGATCCAGGCCGCGCTCGATGCCTTGCCCGAATCGGGCGGGATTCTCCGCCTGCCTCCCGGCACGACCGAGATCCGCGAGCCGCTCGTGCTTTCCTCCCCGGAAACCCGCATCGAGGGCTCGGGCGCCTCGACCCACATCAAGAACCTGAACGAAGAAGGCAAACCGGCGCTCATCATCCGGCCGAAATCCTTCGACACAGATCCCAAGGCTCGCCTCTGGCGCGTGCAGGTCGGCAATTTCCGGATCTCGGGCAATGAAAAAAGCGGCGACGGGGTCTTCGCCGAGGGCATCCAGGAGATCTTCATCCACGGCCTCTCCGTCGATCACCACGGCGGCCATGGTATCGCCCTGATCGATTGCTACGAGGACCCGCGCGTCTCCGACTCGATCCTGACCTACAACAAAAAGGCCGGTCTCTTCATCGACGCGGGACACGACATCGTCGTCAACGCGAACCACTTCGAGGAAAACCAGGATGCCCTCGTCTGCGTCGACGCCTTCAACCTCTGCATGAACGGCAACAACATCGACGACCATCTCGGCCACGGCGTCGTCATCGAGAACACCTACGGTTCGGTCGTCTCGGGCAACATGATCGAGGAATGCAACGGCACCGCCATCATCCTCGACCGCGACTGCTATGGCATCACCCTCTCCGCCAACGTCATCGCCCACGACATGGGCGGCGGCATCGATCTGCGCGACGCCCACGGCATCACCGTCTCGGCGAACACCTTCACCCTCGTCCACCATTTTGGCGTCAAGGTCGGGGAGAAGAGCGGCCGTATAACGATCTCGGCGAACAATTTTTCCAACAGCCACATCGGCGAGGGGAAGGAGAAGCGGGTCCTCGAACACGAGAATCCCGTGCAGCTCGACATCGGCCACGGCGTCGTCCTCGAGAACACGAAATACATCGTCATCTCGGGCAACCAGTTCTCCGGCCTCGATGGTCCGGCCGTGCGTGCCACCGGAGCGTGCGACAAGGTCCTCATCAACAGCAACGTCCTCACCGACCTGAACCGCCGCACTCCCGACTCCAAGGAGCCCTTCGCCCTTTCCCCAGAAACCAAAGCCACCCTTTCCGACAACCTGACCGACTGATCTCACTCCGATCACCGATTACTGATCACCGATTACTGATTACCGATTACCGACCTCCTCCCCCATGACCTCCCGCCGCCACTTCCTCAAAACCACCTCCGCCACCGCTCTCGCCGCTCCCTGGATCGGTTGGAAAACCGCCTCGGGCGCTCCGAGCGGCAATCTCCGTTTCGCCAACTTCGGGGCCGCCGGACGCGCCTGGGGCGACCTCACGGAAATGCTCCAGGCACCGAACACGACCCTCGTCGCCGTGGCCGAGGTCGATCTCGGACGCACCAAGCAGCTCGATGAAGCCTATCCGGGCACCAAGGTTTTCCAAGACTGGCGCGAGTTGCTCGACAAGATGCACAAAGAGATCGACGCGGTCGTGATCGGCACACCCGACCACATGCACGCGCCCATCGCGATGGCGGCGATGCAACTCGGCAAACACGTCTATTGCGAGAAGCCCCTCACCCGCACCCTGCAGGAGTCACGTCGCCTTCGTGAGTTTGCCGCCGCGAACAATCTGATGACCCAGATGGGCATCCAGGTCGCTTCGGGTTCGGGCAACCAGACCGCGGTGAAGCTGCTTCGCGAAGGAGCCGTCGGCAAGGTGAAGGCGGTCCACAGCTCTTGCCCGAAATCCTGGGGCGCGATGACTCCCCTGCCCGACAGCAACGAGGCCCCGCCCGCGACGCTCGACTGGGACAAATGGATCGGCGTCGGCAAGATGCGGAAATTCATCCCGCGCGAGTTCCACCCCAGCAACTGGCGCAAGCGGATCGGCTACGGCACCGGCACGCTCGGCGACATGGGCTGCCACATTTATCACACCTGGTTCATGGGACTCGGTCAGCCGACGACGCTCGAGGTGACCTCGCATGGTCCCGCTCCGGTCGATGGGGATAGTTGGCCGCTCGATGGGCTCGTCCACCATCGCATGAAGGGCAATGCGCTCACCGAGGGCGATTTCGATTTCACCTGGTATGACGGAGCGCAGCGGGTGCCCGCCGAAGTGATCGCCCTGCTCGGTCCCGAGGAGAAGAACGCCGAGGGCAAGGTGATCGAAAAGGCGCCCTCGACCGGCACGCTGGTGATCGGCACGACCGGCGTCCTCGTGATCCCCCACGGCGGGATGCCGACGATCTACCGCGACGGGAAGAAATCCGACGAGGTCATCGAAGCCGTCGAGGCCGGCCACCACCACAAGAATTTCGCCGACGCGATCCGCGGCGACATCCCGGGCAAACCGCTCACGAATTTCGACTACTCGGGTCCGATGACCGAAGCCGTCCTCCTCGGCACCGTGGCGATGCGTCTGAAGGGCGAAACGCTGAAGTGGGACGAGGCGGCCGGGAAGTTCATCGGATCGGACGCCGCCAATGCGATGATCCACGAGAAATACCGCGAGGGCTGGGAGGTCGAGGGCCTCTGAGCCCGATCCCGGCTCGTCACTTCTTCTTGAAGATCAGGAAATAGTTCTCCTCGAAGAGGTCGTGTTCCTCGACGAGTTCGAAGCCGGCGTCTTCGATCTCCTTGGAAAAGACCTCTTTGCCGGCACGGACGTGGCCCATGATCCAGTCGGAGCTCTTGCCCTCGATCCGTTCGAAATCAAGCATGGCGACGCGACCGCCGGGCTTCAGTGCCTTTCCGATCGAGACCATGGTCTTGTGGGGAAACTCGAAGTGGTGGTAGGTGTCGCAGATGAAGACGAGATCGACCGAGGCGGGCGGGAGTTTCGCATCATCCGGCGTGCAGACGATGCCCTCGACGTGTTTCAATCCGCGGACATGGCTCGACATCACGGTGTGGTCGACGAAAGTCTTGGCGATATCGACGGCGTAGACCTTGCCGGCGGGACCCGTTTTTTCGGCGATGAGCCGGGTGAAGAGGCCCGTGCCGGCACCGACGTCGGCGACGGTCATGCCCGGAGTGATCTCCAGCTTCGCGACGATGGTGTCGCGGTTGTCGTAGACCTCGCGGCCTTCCTTCTCGAATCGCTCGACGAACTCCCCGGGTTGCGGATTCCGGAAATTGTCGTTGATGCCGGGATTCACGCTCGCTTCCTGGGCACCGGCGGTGAGGGAAACGAGAAAGAGCACGGGGATGGCGGAACGGAGTCGGATCATGGCGCTGATGGGTGGGTTTGTCAGGAAGTGGGCGGACCTCGGGAGCTTTCACGGTGTCGCGATATCGACGCGGATCGCTCCCCGCAGCTCTCCAGCCTGGTATCCGGTCGCCGCGTCATCGGGATAGAGCTCCGTGAGGACCGAGGCGAGTTCCTGTGGAAAAGTGGCGGGATCGCCGTGGCAGGTCAGACAAACCTCCTGCACGGGCAAGGGATGGTAGTATCGGATCGTCGCGTCCACCCGGCGGATCTCCACCTCGGGTTTGGCCTGTGCCTGCATGGCGGCGAGGACGGCGGAGTCGGCCGCATCGGGTTGGTTCGCGGGATTCCGCGGCTTCAGGGTGACCCGGCGCACCGAGATCCCCTCGATCGAGTTGCCTGCCGCTCCGGTCAAGGGCATCGCGATCTGCTGGCAGACGCGGATCGCGGAGACGGGGCCTCCTTCCGCGAGGGCCGCCTTCAATTGGCCGCCCAGGCTTTCCATCAAAGACTTCGCCGCGGCAGCACCGATCACGGAGGCTCGTTCGGCCTCGGCCCGGGTGACGGGCTCGCCCTGGTCTCCCTGCTCCTCTCTTGATCGATCGCAGGAGACACTCCCGGAAACAAGGAACAGGATCAGGAGGAACCGGGCTTTGGCTTTCATGGTGATGGGGCTTTGAATATTTTATCGCCATACAGCTATATTAGGCGCTTGAAAAGCAAAAATCCGAATTAGGACCAGAAAGACCCATCCCGAGATGGAGGCACTCCCTTCTTGAACTGATGGAGGCTTCGGACTAAAAGGCCTTTGAATGATTTCGTGTCCTGAAGCTCTCGAACGCCTCCGCGCCGGGAACCGCCGCTTTGCCGAAGATCGCCCGAGTGAGAGTGGCGTCAGCGGTGCGGCGCGTCGCAGCCAACTCCTCGCGGGGCAGCAGCCTTTTGCGGTGATCCTGGGCTGCTCGGATTCCCGCGTCCCGGCGGAACTCGTTTTCGACCAGGGGCTTGGCGACCTCTTTGTCATCCGTGTCGCCGGGAACATCGTCGCTCCTTCCCAGATCGGCAGCATTGAATATGCGGCGGAGGTCACCGGAGCCCGGCTCGTCGTGGTGATGGGGCACTCGAACTGCGGCGCGATCAAGGCGACGATCGATGAACTGCAACGTCCGCAGTCGAACCGCTCCCGCAATCTCAGCTCCATCGTCGATCGCATCCGCCCCTCTGTCGAGACGCTGCTGGAAACGGGCCTGTCGCAGGATCCCGCCGCTCTCGTCCGTTTTGCGGTGAGGTCGAACATCCGCGCCTCGGTCGATCATCTGCGACACGGGTCGGAGATCCTCGAACGCCTCATCGACAAGGAAGGCCTCTGTGTCGTCGGCGCGGAGTATTCTCTGGAGACGGGAGTGGTCGAATTTTTCGACAGTCTGCCAAAGCGCTTGGAGTGAACGGTGATCGCTTTTCCTCGGCGGACCTCCTGATCGGGCGAAAGAACGGGCTTCGGACAACGCTGCCGTCCGATTCCGCCAAAAGCAGATCAGCCTTCCGCTTCCAGTCCGGTTCCGCCCCGATCGACCGCGCCGTCGCCCGGATCGCGCGGAAGCCGTGACGCCTTATGCCACGCAACAGGGTTGACTCCGGCGCTCAACCCTGTTGATTCCGGCATGGCAGCAGACCCCCCAT
>JALRFZ010000757.1 GCA_023253615.1 Verrucomicrobiales bacterium
TGGTCGTCGGGCAGTTGGCGGAAGCGCGTGCCGATGATCATGAGATCGGCGGTGTCGAGCTCCTCGGTTCCCGGAATGTTTTTCTGGAAATTCGAATCGATGTAGCCGCCGTCGGGGTTGATCGCGAAGAGGACGACGCAATCAAAGCCGTATTTCCGGCTGAGGATTTTGCCGAGCATGGGCATCGTCTCCTCGGTGCGGTATTCCTCGTCGCCCGACACGAGCACGATCTTTTTGCCGTTTGCCGTGCCTTCCTTGGCGGGCAGGTGGAGACGGTCCGCGGCGGACGTCAGACAGAGACTCGATGAGAGAAGAGAGATGACGAGAAGAAAACGCGACTTCATGGGGTTTTAGACCGGAATCCCGGCAATTACCACTATCGTCCGGCAGCGATCCCGGCCAACCAAAAGAAATGCCGAATCCGGCCATTTTTTCGTCGGTGAGATCTCGCCGGGGAGCGACGTGGGACCTGCACCCCGGAGGATTCGCACGTCACCCACCCGGCTCAACCCAGCTCAACCCGGGAATAGCCTGGCACCACCCGGGAATAGCCTGGCACCACCCGGAAATAGCCTGGCACGGTGCGAGAAACTGCCTGACACGGTGCGAGAAACTTACGATGGCGGCCATTCGAATCGATCTTGCAAAACAATGCCGTTCGATCATTCTTGGAATGAAGCCTCGCCGAATGGGGACTTCTGGTCGAAGAAATTACCATTGCTGCCGGAACGCGCCATCGGCCCACGGCTTCATCTCCCGCTGATCATGACCGATTTGGAAAAAAATGAAATTCTCGACTGGATCCGCGGCGAACACGCGGCCGGGCGCGCCCTGAACATCCACGCGGTGAAACGCCGCCGGCCCGATCTCTTGGGACGCGTCTACGAGGCGCGCCCTTTCTGGGGCTGGTGGCAGGCGATCGCCGATGCGGGACTCGATTACGCCGACCTGAAGGTCGAACTCGAGGAGACCGTCACCTGCCGGATCTGCGGTTACGTCGGCTTCCAGCTCAACGCCCACCTCAGCCGCCGCCATGGCACGACCAGCGCGGAATACCGCAAGACCTATCCCGGCGCGGAGATCGCGAGTGAAATGCGGCGGGCGCGCATGAAGAAAGAGGGCGGCAACCACCTCCTCCCCCACTGGGAGCCCCTCTATTCCGACGAATACATGATGGACCGTGCCTATCGTTACTACACGATGGGTCATCGTCTCCGCACCACCTGGATCTGCGAGCACGATCACAACCTCTGGCAACACATCCATCGCCAGGGCATCACCTGGGAGTCGTTCATCACCTCTCTGGGCATCCCCTACCCCGACGCCAAAACCGAGCGTGCCCCGGGGATCACCCGGGAGCAGACGCTGGAGGGTCTGCGCGAACTCGTGAAGCAGGAGGGCGAGACCCCGAAAGTCACCCGCCTCACCCGGTTGAACCACCTCCTTTACACCGGTGTCCGCCGCTATTTCGACAGCTACGACGATGCCCTCGTGGCCGCCGGGGTCCCGTTGCCCGATCGCCCCGTCCCGCCCCCCCGCCAGCAACCGCAGCGACACGGTCGGACACGATAGACACATTATCCGCAAGAAGCTGTGTGCCCCAGACCACAGGCGGACCAAGGTACTGCATCGAGTACAAGGATGTGTCAGTC
>JALRFZ010000267.1 GCA_023253615.1 Verrucomicrobiales bacterium
GCATTCAGGGCACGGCGATACAGGATCGTCTCGATGACCTCGGAGCGCACCTCGCTGGAATTCTCCTCCTCCGAATGCTCCGCTTGATACTGCAAAATCTCATCCATCGTGCTGATGGTGCCCTCCATGCGGGAGGAGAGCACAGCTTCCTGATTTCGGAGGGGGGCCAAAAAGAGCTCCCGGTTGTGAAGACGGGTCAGCTCCTGGTCGTAGCGTGCCAAAGCCGCTCCGGCATCCATTAAGGCCTGGATGATCCGCGGGTAGTCGAGTTCCCCGGGCGGGAAGCGCCCCTCGTGATAAACCACGGCCTTTTCGAGCTGGAGTTGGGATTTATCAATCATTCTAGCGGAAAAGTGAGACAGAAGGCACTTTGTTTCTCATGAATGAGCCATAAACGCAATTGTTTTTTAAATTTCTTTCAAAGTGATCAACAACGCAACTTGTCTCTCATCGGCGGTGCACAACAACGGTTTCATCTCATTTATTGAAGAATGTGAGATGCAAGCCTTCTCATTTGGAAAAGGCTCACCGGATCTGAAAACGGATCGTGAAGAGATCCTGGCGGGATTGCCCGCGGCTGAGGCGGCTCTGGAGTTCGGCGATCAATTGGTCGCGGCGGCGCTCGATCTCATCCTCGATGTCGTCGATCTCCCGTCGGGCACGCCGTTTCCGCTTCTCTGCGCGGAGGATCTCCTCCTGGAGGCGGTGTTGGTCCTCAAGGGTCTGGGCGAGGCGGGATTCGTTGCGAAGCGTTCTAATTTCGGCCTTGATGCGGGCGAGATCGTCCTCGGCCGCGCGGATCTTGTCGTCGGCCCATCGGTCGATCTGCTCCACGGCGCGCCGGAAGTGGCGGTTGTTGCGCTCGATGGACTGGTGGAGGCTGGCCTCTCCGCGGCGGAGCGAGGCCGCCTCGAGTCGATCGAAATGGACGGACGGGATGCTGGCGGGCTCCGAACCGACACAGGTGCAGGAGATGAGTTTCTCCGCCGTCTCGGGATCTAGTGAGGCCCCCGGATTGCCGTCCTCGTCGAGGTGTCCGGTGAGAAGGAGGAAGTGCTCGGTCTCGTAGGACTCGACGGTGAGCTGATGGAGGCGCAGGTAGCCGCTCCGCCCGCGGAGTGGGAGTAGCTGGGAGACCTTGGTCGGGTGGGCATCGAGGTCGAAGGTGAGAGCGGCAACCGGTGTCTCAGCAGCTTTTCCCCGGTCGATCACGTATTCGCCGAGCGGGTGGCTGAGCCGGTAAAGGTGGGAATGGGGAGCCGTAAGCACCCCGGATGCCGCGCCGGGTCGCTGGCGCGAGATCAAGTGGTAGGTCCCGACCGGGACGTCCGCGGCGAGAGGTTCGCGAATGGTAAAGGCGTAGGCATCTTCATGCCAATCGGCGCGGTTGCCGATGATGTGGCGGGTGAGCTGCCAGAACTGGCGGGCGATGCGATCGAGCCGCAGTTCGGCCTCGGCGAGTTCGAGACGGAGGCGTTCGTGCACATCCTCGTCGAAGTGTTCGAGCAGGGATTTCCGTGTGTCGGCGAGGCGGGATTCGATCTGCTCCTTCAGTTCCTCCTGCAACTGATTGAACGCGGCCTCGATCTCTTCGGGCGAGCGGCAGGTCTGGTAGATGGCGAGGACGCGCTTTTCGAAGTCGACCCCGCTCTCAATCGCGCCTAGGACCTCGTCGGAGGCCCCGAAGACTTCGTCGAAGAGCTTGAACTTCTCCGCGAGCAACTGATGGACGCGCCGGTCCGCGTGGTTGCGGGTGTTGAGGAAGTTGATGACGACGACGTCGTGCTTTTGTCCATACCGGTGGCAGCGGCCGATCCGCTGCTCGACACGCTGCGGATTCCACGGCAGGTCGAAATTGATCACGAGCGAACAGAACTGCATGTTGACGCCCTCGGCCGCGGCCTCGGTGGCGATCAGAATGGTCCCGTGGTCGCGGAAGTGCTCGATGAGCGCGGTGCGGATGTCGATCGGACGCGAGCCGGTTGCACGGTCGGTATCCGCGTTCGTCGCGAGCCACTGCTCGTAGATCGCCTTCGAAGCCGCATCGCTGTTGGAGCCATTGAAAAGGATCACCTTCCCCCGATATCCGTTCTCCTCGAGGAAGAGGGCGAGCGCGTCCTGGGTTCGCCGGGATTCGGTGAAAATCAGGGCCCGCTCGTTGGCCTGCGTCTCCGCCATCTTGGCGAAACCGAGACGGAGGGCGGAAAGCAGCTCCCGGGTCTTCGTTTCAATCGAGATCCGCAAGCCCTGGGTGATCAACGCCTCCAGTTGCGCAATTTCTTCCGTGAGCACGGCGATGCTGATCTGCGGCAGTTCGGCGGCCTCGCCTTCCAGCGATTCCGCCTCGTCGATCTGATCCAACAGTTCATCGAGCAGTTCGCTCGCGGCCTCGCTGTCGCTGGCGATGTCGGCGATCAAATCGACGCCGGGTTTCTTGCCGTCGCGCAGGTCGTGAAGTCCGCGCAAGAGCGACTGGAGCGTGCCGATGATCGCCTCGGTCGAGGAGGCCAGGAGTTTCCGAAGAATCAGAACGAGAAGATGCCGGCGACTCTCCGGGAGGCAGTAGAGGTCGTCGCGCTGGATAAAGGCGGAGACGGCATCGTAGAAGGCCTGTTCCTGATCGGTGGGCTCGAAGGGATGGGTGAGAGCACGGCGCTCCGTGTAGTTGATATACTCGCTGACATCCCGCCTCAGAGTGCGTTTGCAGAAATGCCGGAGCCGCTGGCGCAGGGGCTCGAGGTCGGCACCTGTCCGCATATATTGCGAAGAGAAGGCGGTCTTTTCACCGAAGAGGTTTTCGTCGATCAGAGTTGAAAGCCCGTAAATCTCGAGAAGGGAATTTTGAAGCGGCGTCGCAGTGAGAAGGACTTTTTTCCGGGGCTCCAGAGCGTAGCGAATCCGTTGTCCCGTTTTGTTCGCCGGTCGGTAGCAGTTGCGGAGTTTGTGAGCTTCGTCGATGACCGCGAGATCGAGCGGAATACTGCGAATCTCATCCTGATGCAGGCTCGCGAAGGAATACGAGCAGATCAGGATTTCTTTTGCATCGAACGGACGCGGGTTTCCGTCTTTCCGCAGTTTCCGGTAAACGGGCGTGTCGATCACGCGGGCGGGTAGGTGGAACTTCTCGATGAGCTCGAGCGCCCACTGCTTCCGAATGGAGGCGGGGCAGACGATGAGAATGCGCCGTTTCTTTTCGGCCCAGAGCTGGCAGAGGATCAGCCCTGCCTCGATTGTCTTTCCGAGACCGACCTCGTCCGCGAGGATCACCCCTTTTGACAAAGGGGACTGCAACGCGAAGAGCGCGGCTTCGATCTGGTGCGGATTCAAATCGACCTGAGCATCGAACAGCGACTGGGAAAGGCGCCCAACTCCCTCGGGCTCACGGAGAGAAAGAACGTGGGCAAAATACTTGGCCTGATGGTCGGTGATTTCCACGCGTGAAGATGGCTCGATGGGATCGGCACGCAAGTGCCGAGGCAACCTGCCACCAATCGCTCATAATGGATTTTTTATGATCGACAGTCCGCCACGTTTCGCAAAGGGTTTCCGCATGAAAACGATTCATTCGCTGCTCACCCTCGCCCTCATCATGCTCCTCGGTTCCTCCGCCCTCGCCGAAGAAACGGCCGCGCCCTTCCGCCATTTCGTCTCCTTCCAGTTCAAGGAAGGCACGAGCGACGAGAAAAAGGCGGAACTCGTCAAAGCCTTCCTTCAGCTCAAGCAGGAAATCGACGTGATCGTCGATCTGGAGTGGGGCGCCACCGACAACATCGAGCCGCTCAACGACGGATTTACCCACTCTTTCCTCGTGACCTTCAAGGACAAAGCCGGACTCGCCACCTACCTCCCCCATCCCGCCCACGAGGCCTTCGTGGTGAAGATCAAACCGCACCTGGAAAAGGTGTATGTGTTTGATTACACGGCGGGGAAGTAAATCCTCAAATCACCCAATCCACCGAATCCGACTCGCGCGGCGGCGGAATCAGATCGGTGAGGGGGATCTCCGCGCAACTGCGGGTGAGGGCTTCGTTCGCGCGCACCCAGGCCTCATGCACCCGGCCGGCCGATTCGCCGCCGTTGCCGGGACTGCTCTCGATCAGTGCTCCGCCCTCCATCGCCAGCGCGATCTCGGCGAGGGAGATCTCCGCGGGCTCGCGGGCGAGCAGATATCCACCGTTCTTGCCGCGCCGGCTGATCACCAGCCCCGCTTGGCGCAAGGCCGTGAGGATCTGCACGAGGTAATTCGGCGAGAGCCGCTCGGCCGCGGCGAGCTCCTCGACCTGCCTCACTTCCCCCGAAGCATGCCGGCTCGCGAGCTGCGCGAGGACCTGACAAGCGTATTCTGTTTTGAGGGGGAGCCGCATGGAAAAAGCACTTGCAAAACCTCTGATACAATACCTTAGTAAACGACGCAACTTTAAAATCTTTTCACTTCTCAGTCCTCCTACCCCCGGGAATCATGGCCACAACGATCGGCAAATCCGCTAACGAAGGCATCAAAGACGCGAGCCATTACCTTCGCGGCACCATCCTCGACGGCCTCGCCGACGCCGCGACCGGATCCCTCGCGAAGGACGACCAGCAGCTCACGAAATTCCACGGCATCTATCAGCAGGACGACCGCGATATCCGCGGTGAGCGGCGCAAGAAGAAACTCGAACCCGCCTATTCCTTCATGATCCGAGTGCGAGTCCCCGGTGGGGTCGCGACGCCCTCGCAATGGCTCGAGATGGATCGCATCGCCCTCGAACACGCCAACGGAGCCCTGAAGCTGACGACCCGCCAGGCCTTCCAGTTCCACGGCGTCATCAAGAGCAATCTGAAAAAGACGATCTACGAGATCAACCAATCGCTTTTCGACACCCTCGCCGCCTGTGGCGATGTGAACCGGAACGTGATGTGCAATCCCAATCCGCACCAGTCGAAGGTCCACGCCGAAGTGCTCCAACTCGCCACCGCGATCTCCAACCACCTTTCCCCCCGTACCGGCGCCTATCACGAGATCTGGCTCGACGACGGCACCGGTGAGAAGGTGAAGGTCACCTACGACCCGCCGCTGATCGACGACATCGCCGATCCCGAGGAGCCGATCTACGGCAAGCACTACCTGCCGCGCAAATTCAAGACCGTTGTCGCCGTGCCTCCGAGCAACGACGTCGACATCTACGCCCACGATCTCGGCTACATCGCCATCCTCGAGGGCGATGACAAGATCGCCGGCTACAACGTCACCGTCGGTGGCGGCATGGGCATGACCCATGGAAACGAGGAGACCTTCCCGCGTTTGGCGGATTTGTTAGGCTTCTGCACTCCCGACCAGGCCGTGAAAGTGGGTGAGGCGGTCGTCCGCGTGCA
>JALRFZ010000315.1 GCA_023253615.1 Verrucomicrobiales bacterium
GGCCCCGTCGTGGCGGGGGACACGGTCGTCTACATCCACCAGGTCGAAAACAAGGAGCAGATCCGCTGTCTCGACGCGGCGACGGGCGGGGAGATCTGGGAGCATTCCTACCCGGTCGAGGTCGATCAGAATTTCGGTATCGTCGACGCGCCCCGGTCCAGTCCCGTCATCGACGTGGAGACCGGTCTCGTCTACACCTTCGGCAACGACGGGGACCTCATCTGCCTGCAGCTCGCCGACGGCAAGGTCGTCTGGCAGATCTCGGTGCCGGAGACTTTCGGCACGGGGCCTTTCTTTTTCGGATACGGCTCCTCGCCGCTGATCCACGGTGAGAAACTGATCGTCAACGTCGGGGCCGAGGACGTGTGCGTCGCCGCGGTGAACAAGCTCGATGGCAAGACGATCTGGCAGACCGACCACGCCTGGCACGGCAGCTACGCCTCGCCGATCATCGCAAACCTGCACGGGCAGGAAAAGCTGCTCGTCTTCACCGGCGGCATGGTGAAGCCACCGACCGGCGGTCTGCTCTGCATGGATCCCGGGACCGGCGCGATCGTCAGCGAATTCCCCTGGCGCTCGGACAACTACGCGAGCGTGAACGCCGCGACGCCCGTCGTCTGCGGTGAAAACCGCGTCTTCATCAGCGAGGATTACGGGCTCGGCGGCGTGATGGTGGAATACGACACCGCCTTCCAGCCCCAGGTGCGGTGGACCTCGCCGGAACTCGGTTGCCAGTTCCAGACGCCGATCTACCACCAGGGCACGCTCTATGGTCTCGGTGGAAACGGCGGGCTCATGCTCGCCTACGACGTGCGCAGCGGTCGGATGCTCTGGAACGAGGCCTTCTACGAGACGAAAATCCTCTGGCAGGGACGGCCGATCTCGGTCAGCCTCGGTCACGCCCACCTCATCCACGTCGATGATGGCTTTCTCTGTCTGGGCGAGGATGGCGTGCTGATGCGCCTGAACCTGAGCCCCGGAGGATTCGAGATCGTCGCGAAGACACGGCTTTTCTACGCACCCGAGACCTGGGCGCCTCCGGTGATCAGCGGAGGGCGGCTGTTCGTGATGCAGAACGAACTCGGTCCGAAGCTCCACTGTTACGACCTCACCGTCGAGGCACCCGATGAAGCAGGGTCTGCCGCGGGACCCAACCCTTTGCGTTGAGCGCGTGGCACGTCCGGGCGTGCCGCTGTCCTCCGTGCCGCAAATAATGGTTTCCTTTCCGGAGGGGCGCGATACTGTGCGCGCTCCCGCCGAGGAACCGGCGGCATGCAGCGAAAGACGATGAATTCCGATTCCCTCAACGGCGTCCTCCTGGTGGACAAGGGGCCCGACATGACCTCGCACGATGTCGTGGCGGTGGCCCGCCGCGCCCTCAACACGAAAAAGATCGGCCATTGTGGCACGCTCGATCCGATGGCGACGGGCCTGCTCATCCTCGTGATCGGCAAGGCCACCAAGATCCAGGATCTGCTGATGTCGGAGGACAAGGAATACACCGGCACGCTCTCGCTCGGAAAGACGACCAACACCCAGGATGCCGAAGGCGAGGTGACGGAAGAGCGGGAGGTGCCCGCCTTCAGCGACGAGGAGATCACGGCCGCGTTCGAAAAATACAAGGGGGATTTCTACCAGACCCCGCCGATGGTCTCGGCGATCAAGAAAGACGGGGTGCCGCTCTACAAGCTGGCGCGCCAGGGCAAGGAAGTGGAGCGCGAGCCGCGCTTCGTCCACGTCTACGGCTACCGCATCGACGGCATCCGCCTGCCCGAGGTGGACTTCACGGTGAAGTGCAGCAAGGGATTCTACGTGCGCACCTATGCCCACGACATCGGCGCGACGCTCGGCTGCGGGGCGCACCTGAAGTCGCTGCGGCGGACGCGCTCGGGCAAATTCGACCTGGTGCGCTCGGTGACCTTCGAGGATTTGAAGCACGGCGACTCCCGCGAGGTGATCGCGAAGATGCTCTCCCTGCCGGAGGTATCGCGGCTCCGGGGTGCCTGAGGGCCGCCCGCCGGCGTATCCACGAGGGCTTGAAAGATGCAAGTGCTCACCGACATCCCCGGACTCCGGGACCTGCCCGGTCCTCTGCATCTCGCCATCGGGGTCTTCGACGGCGTGCATCTCGGTCATCGTGCCGTGATCGCCGCCGCCCGTGATTCCGCGGCACGCGAAGGGGGATCCGCCGTGGTGGTGACCTTCGATCCCCATCCGGTGGAGGTGCTGGCTCCGGAAAACTCACCGCGCCTGCTCACGAACACGCCGCACAAACTCGCACTGCTGGGGCGCGAGGCGGGGATCGGGCACGTCCTGCTGGTGCGGTTCGACCGGGACTTCGCCTCGCAGCCGGGGCAGCACTTCGTGGAGCGTTTGCTGGCCGCGGCTCCGGCGGAAGGCATCGTCCGGATCTGCGTCGGCGAGGAATGGCGTTTCGGAAAAGCGCGCTCGGGCGATGTGGCATTGCTCGAGCGGATCGGGGCCGAACGTGGGTTTGCCGTGAGCGGTCTCGGCCTGGTGGAGGTGGACGGCCATCGCGTCTCGAGCACGAGGATCCGCGAGGCGGTGGCGACGGGCGATCTGGATGAGGCGGCCCACCTCCTCGGGCGTCGCTACAGCGTCTATGGCGCGGTGGTGAAGGGACGCCAACTGGGCCGTACGATCGGATTCCCCACCGCGAACCTCGCCGTGGCGCGCGAGCAACTGCCTCCGGCCGGCGTGTATGCCGTGACCGCGACCGGCACGGGCGATGCGTGGAATGGCGTCGCGAACCTGGGCTACCGGCCCACGGTGGAAGGGGAGAATGCCGAGCTGCGGCTGGAGGTGCATCTCTTCGGGCTCGATCACGAGATCTATGGCGAGGATCTCGAGGTGACGTTTGCGGGAAAGATCCGCGACGAGGAAAAATTCGACGGCATCGAGGCGCTCCGGGCGCAAATCGGGAAGGATGTGTCGGCGGCGAAAGCGTGTTTCTGAAAGGGCGGCATCCTGCCGGCACCGGTTTGACGCCGATTTGTCAAAATTCGGTGATTGACCCTTTGCATAACTTCTGAAACGCTTCGTCTAGCTGGAGAGTGGCGCCGCCAGATGCGGTCGCTTCTCAGCCTGCAAAGGGCCCTTGTTTTAACTCGTAATGTCTACACAACTCATGACTGCAATTGGTGGTATTCTCGCATTCGCCGGAGGTCTCGGTCTCCTGGTCTTCTGGATCATGACCCTCGTGAAACAATTCAAATCGGGGCAGACCCTCTGGGGGGTCCTGACGATCTTCTTCGGCATCCTCGCCCCGATCTGGTGTTTCATGAACGGGCACAAGAGTCTGGGGATCAAATTCGTGATCGCCTTCGTCGTCTATCTCATCGGCGCGGCGATCGCCTTCAGCGGCGGGATGGCCGCGTTGCCGGCACCGGTCCAGTGATCCTCCATCCTCTCGGAAAGGCGCTCCCCGTCAGGCGGAGCGCCTTTTTACTTTTTCGGGAAGGGGAGGCGCGGCGCAATGGCGTGCGGGTCCCAGGCCAAGGATGCTGGTCGAAGCGGTGAAGATGTGATAGATTCCCCCGTTCCCCGTGATTCCCGTGCCCCGCCATCCTTCCAGCATCCGTTCCCGTTTTTTTGTCGTCGCGCTGCTCCTCGCGGCGATGCGTCCCGACCCGGTCGCGGCCCAGCTCTCGCCTTTCCCCGACACGACGCCGCAGGCGGGTGATTCGAAGGATCTCCGGGAAAACCTGCCGCCGGATCTCGCCGATCTGACGATCAATCCCCGCCGCAGCAGCGCGGACCGCATCGCCCGGCTCTTCAACCGCGATCTCCGCGAGATCGAGGAGGCCCAGGCCGACATCGTCGCCCAGCTCGACACGCTTCCAAGAGTGACGCGCGAGATGCAGCGGGTCACCGGCTTCGGCTATCATTCCGGGGCGGCGAAACAGCGTCCGAAATGGGTGCAGATCGACATGGGCGAAGTCGTCTCTCCCGATGGGATCGCCCTTTTTCCCGTCACCGCCGAGGTCGACGACGAGGTGGTCTACGGCTACGGGTTTCCCCGCGGTTTCCGCATCGACATCTCGAACGAGGCCGATTTCAAAAACTACGAGACCATCGTCGAGGGCCGTCTCGAGGATCTTTCCGCCCTGAAACGCTGGCCCTATTTGCGGCAGATGGAGGGATACTCCGGCCGCTACCTCCGCGTCACGGCCACGGCGTTGTGGCGCTCCGCCATCTCCGGGCAGGAGGTCTTCGCCCTGAGCGAGGTCATGGTGCTGAAAGGCGGACGCAATCTCGCGGTGGGAAAGGAAGTGACTGCGCTCGACAGCGAGGAGCGTTCCGACCAGTGGTCGACGAAATTCGTCTGTGACGGCATCACCACCCTCGGCATTCCGCACGGCGAGACGGAGAGCCCCACCCTCGGCTTCCGTGCGCGCTCCGAGCAGCCCGCGACGACGAGCTGGGTGCAAGTGGACCTGGGCGAATCGATGAAGATCGATCAGGTCGAGATCATCCTTGCCGATCCCCCGGCGACGGTGCCGGATCCGACGGTGCGTTTCCCTTATCCGATGAAGATCGAGCTGGCGGAGACGCCCGACATGCTTCAGGCGACCGTGATCGGGCATTTCAATCCCTCCCAGATCGGAATGATCGGTGCCAATCCCCTCATCGTCCCCGTCAAGGATTCCTACGGCCGGTATGTCAGGGTCTCGGTGGAGGGCAGCAAGACGCCGGCGCGGATCTCGTTCGACCTCGCCGAACTCATCGTTTACTCGGGCACGCAGAATGTCGCGGCCGGCAAGCCGGTGACGGCGATGCATCCGCTCGTGATCCGATCGTGGGCGCCCGACTTCCTCGTGGACGGATACAGCAGCCGGCGGAATCTTGTCTCCTACGATGCCTGGATCGTCGAGCTGGTGAAGCGGAATCGTCTCGTGCGCAACTGGTTGGAGAAAGAGGATCGCCGCCTCGAGCTGGTCGACCGCACCGTCACCCGCGGGGTCGCCTCGATCGGCACGGGGGTGACCGGCGTGCTCGCCTTCGTCCTGGTCGCGCTCTCGCGCGGACGGGTGAAGCGGAGGAAGGATCTCGAGGCCCTGCGCCAACGCATCGCCAGCGACCTTCACGACGACATCGGCAGCAACCTTTCCTCGATCGCCTTGCTCGCCGAGCTCGGGAAGACGGAGGTCGAGGAGCCCGATCTCGTCATCGAGGAGCTCACCGACATCAAGGCGACGGCCGACAAGACGATCGAGTCGATGCGCGACATCGTCTGGCTGATCCGGCCCGGGGAGGAGACCTGGGCGCAGATGCTGACACGTTTCCGCGAGACCGCCTCGAAGTTGCTGCGGACCCACGAATACACCTTCGCGGTGCAGGGCGAGGCCCACGACGACCGGCTTCCGCTCGAGTTCAAGCGAGACCTCTTTTTGATCTACAAGGAAGTCCTCAACAACATCGTCCGCCACGCCGGCGCGACGAAGGTGGAGATCGAGATCGACTGCAAACGCACCCGCCTGCAGATGCGGATCGCGGACAATGGCAAGGGCTTCAACAACCTCGACCAGGAGTTCCGGGAGGGGAACGGCTTGCGCAATCTCCGCATGAGGGCGCAGGCCATCGGCGGCAGTCTCCGGGTCCGCAGCGCGATCAACGAGGGGACGACTGTTCAATTGACGGTGCCGATGCCCTGATTGAGCCAAAATTTCCGGATGCAAAGACTCGCATCCCGGTCAAACTAGCACCATTATCACACTATGAGCGAGGAACGGCAGAGCGAGGACGCATCGAACAAGGCCCCGACGAGAGTCTGGATGGTGGAGGACAACGAGACCCTCCGCCGCACCGTGGCCCGGGTCCTCGACCGGCAGAAGGACATGAAGTGCGTCCACCAGTACGAGCGCTGCGAGGATGCGATCGAGGCCCTCGTCGCCGGCGAGCGTCCTGATGTGATGCTTTTCGACATCGGTCTTCCCGGCATGAGCGGGATTGAGGGCATCCGCCGCATCAAGACGGCCCTGCCCGAGATCGAGATTCTCGTCTTCTCCGTCTTCGACGACAACGAGAAGGTCTTCAACGCGATCTGCGCGGGGGCTTCCGGCTACCTGCTGAAGACTTCGAGCATGGGCGAGATTCCGGATGCGATCCGCGAGATCCTTGCCGGCGGTGCGCCGATCAACGCCCTCATCGCCCGTCGGGTCCTCGACATGTTCAGCGATCTCGCCCCCCAGAGCCGCGATTACGGTCTGACCGAGCGGGAGAAGGAGGTGCTCGAGCAGATGGTCGAAGGCCTCACGAAAAAAGAAATCGCCGACCAGCTCGACCTCAGCTTCCACACCGTCGACAAGCACATCCGCGGCATCTACAGCAAGCTGCACGTCAACACGATGACCGGTGCGGTGGCGAAGGCGCTCAAGGAAGGGTTGCTGCCGAAGACGTCGGGCTGAGATCCCCGGACAACGGAAACGGATCGACCCGGCGGGTTTTGTGCCTTCCGGGTTTTTTCGTGTCCAGAGGGAAATTTTTCGAAAGAATTACATAAATCGCTGTCGCAATGCGTCCGCTTGGGGAGGGCTCCTCTCCCATTCCGGGTGCGGGCCTTGAGAGTTCAGAACCAACCGACGCATCATGAAAAAATACCAGCGACTTCTGTCCCCGTTCCTGTTAACGGTAATCCTCGTATCCAAAAGCCCCGCCCTACTCCATGGCGAAGACGCCGTCGTCGCCCTCGGGGCGGTCGCCTCGAACGGCACCCTCGACAACTCCGCCAATTCGGTGGAGGGCGTCGTCGCCAGCTCGCTCAACGGGACGGGCACGTACGACATCACCGTTACGGCGGCGGGAGCCTTCGCCGGCACCACTCCCGGCGATTACACGGTGGAGACCACGATCCGCGCGGTCTCCAGCGACGACAACCTTTCGAACGGCGCCGTTACCTCGGTGACCAACGATGTTCTCACCATCCGGGTCCGCACCTCGGATGTCGAGGATACCGCGAATCCAAACGGACCGCTCGCCCAGGACAGCGCGTTCTTTTTCCTGATCCGGCGCGTTGTCGCCGGTGACACCTCGCTGGACGGAGACTCGCGTTTCCTCCTCGGTGTCGGAAAGGTCGCTCTCGACGGCACCCTCATCTCCGGCTTCGGAGTCGATGGCGTCACCGTGACGGCCACGAGGCCCAACACCGGCGAATACTTCATCAATTTGACGAAGCCGGGTGGATTCGCGGGGGATGCCGCCGATGATTATCTCCTCTTTGTCACTCCGGACGGCGGAAGCTCGGTCGATGACGAAGCGATCCGCGGCGGAGCGACCGCCGTTGTCAGCGACGACACGGTGCTGGTTGAAGTCTACACGGACGATGTGCAGCAAGGGGTGGCGGGAAACAATCCGACGCCGACCAACGAGCCGTTCCACTTTTCGATCTACCGGCTTACCGGAGCGGAGACCTCGGGGCAGAGTGCCTCGCGTCTCGTCAGGGCGGTCGCTTCGATCGACTCCACCGGGGGGCTGACCTCGGGCGCGACCCGCTTCGGGGAGGGGGCCGTGACCGCCTCTCGTCTCGGGGCGGGGCTCTTCCAGCTCGATCTCTCGCTGCCGGGCGGATTTACCGGAGCCTCGTCGAACCGCTTCGTCGTCCATGCATTCGACAACAGCTCGAATGCGAGCGATGAGCTGGTCGGAGCGGATGTCAGCGTTTTCGATGACAATACCCTGCGGGTGCAGATCTCCGCCACGGACGTCGAAGCGGATGGCGAAGCCACCGGCACCTTGAACGATCGGAATCTCTTCGTCGTCATCTACGACACCGACCCCGCTTTCGGGCCTGATCTCGGCATCGGCACGAAGAAATCCCTCTCCTCGATGAATGGCATCGGGGTCATCAACGGCAGCGGTGCGGGGCAGGGAATCAAGCTGAATTTGACCGGCACGTTCCAGCGGAAATTCTTCGTCGCCGCGGAGAATGCCGGGCACTCGACCGACTCCCTGCGGCTCAAAGGGATCGCGACGCGCGGTCCGCTCGACACGAAATTTTTCCGCACGACGGGCGGCAAAACCAACGTCACCGCCGAAGTGAAGATCGGCTCGGTCGTCGCCGAGGATTTCTACCCCGGGAACATCGTCCGCTTCGAGGGGCTCACCGCCTACAAGAGCCAGGGTTCGCGTCCGACCAAGACGATGAAGGTCCGCGGGATCTCGGACTTTGCGCCCGCCTCGGTGGACCTCGTGAAGGTGAAAACCGTGGCGAACTGAGCGGCGATCCGACCTCCGTCCCACGTGGGGGCACCGGATGACCGGTGCCCCTTTTTCGCGTCCAAAGCCCGCTTGATTCCACGGCGAATCACCGCTAGCGATTCCCATGCTTTACCTTGGAATCGACAGCGGCACCCAGAGTACGAAGGCCATCGTCCTCGATCTCGCCACGGGGAAAATCGTGGCCCATGCCTCGCAGGCCTACG
>JALRFZ010000342.1 GCA_023253615.1 Verrucomicrobiales bacterium
CCCGGAAGAGGCGGACAAGAGTGTCCGCGCTCCGGCTTCCGGTCCGTCAAATCAAAAGGCCCGGACTCACGCTGCGCATGAGTCCGGGCCTTTCGATGGCGGACAGGGTGGGATTCGAACCCACGGTAGAGTTACCCCTACACACGCTTTCCAAGCGTGCTCCGTAGACCGCTCAGACACCTGTCCTTTTGACGGAGATTCCGCGGACGGCCAAGATGGAGGCATCTCCCGCTTTCGCAAGGAAAAAGAACAAGTCCCGCGGCCCGACCAGGGGCTTCAGTAGCTCATCGTCAGGCCGAAATGAAGGCGCCCGTCGGGCAGTTCTCCACCGATGACGCCGTGGGTGTCGAGAGCCCATCCGTAGGCGGCGCGGAGATGGGCGGTCTCGCCGACCTTGCAGGTGAAACCGACTCCCGCGCTTTGCAAGGCAGGGGAGATTTCCCCGGAAAGCGGGTCGGAGTTGTCGAGGTAGGCTCCGTCGTAGAAGACGAAGGTCTTCCACTCGTCTTCGGCCTTCAGATCCAAACGCTCGGCGAGGGAAAAGGCCGGTGAATGGATCTCCACATTGATGATGCCGCCGGAGTCGCCCCGGACGAGGTTTTCATCGAACCCCCGCACGGTCAGGTAGCCACCGGCGAGGAGTTGTTCGGTGGAGAGGAGGCGGTCGGAGGTGGCCTGGCCGCGGCCGCGCATCACGAGGGTGAAATCGGCGGGGAGGTCGATGCCGCGTTCGATCTCGACGAAGCCATACCAGTAATCGGAGGTGGCTCCCTGACGGAGGGCGTCAAAGCTGGGATCGTCGTTGTGATTCAGGACATTGCCCGGCGACCAGACGGATCCGAGAGAGAGGGCGTTGTAGCCGAGCAAATCTCTCCAAACGCCTTCGTAGCCGAGGCGGAATTGGAGGATCTCCGCGCTCGAGGCGATGGCGTTGAGTCCGCCGAAAATGAGGTCGGTATTCGTGCTTTTCCAGTCGATCCCGGCGATGAAGTCGTGCCGGAGCCCGCGTAGAAAACGGGGACGGGCGAGGGGGATGTGATAATCGAGGGTGGCCTGGAGATTTTCCCCGCCGAGATCGATGGGGAAGGGGTCGGACGGATCACCGGGGACGTCGGAGAAGACGGCCGCGCCGAGAAATCGGAGTTCATGCCTCCAGGGGAGGAAATTGCGGTAGAAGACGGTGTGGGAATCGAGCGTCTCGAACTCGAGATCCGCTCCGTAGTGGTAACCGATGGATTGTTCGGTGCGGAAGGGATTGGCCCAGTTGAAGCCGGCCGACCACTCGTTCTCTCCCGTCGAAGGAACTCCGGTGTTGGCGATGCCGACGTAGGCGGTGAGCGGGTTTTCCTCGATCGTGTCGAGGGTGATGTCGGAGGTGCCATCGCTCCCGCCCTTGTCGTAGATCAGGTTGACCTGACGGATGGGGTTGCGGTTCAGCCAGTCGAGATCGGACTCGAGGATGCGCCGATCGATGCGATCACCGGGAGCGAGACGGATGTGGTTCTGGAGATAGTCGGCGTCGCTGTGGACGACGTCGTTGATCACGACCTGCCCGAGGAGGGCCTCTCGCACCACGATCTGGACGCGTCCGCCGGTGATGTTCTGTTCGGGGAAATAAACATCGACAATGGGGAAATCCTCTTCGCGCCAAGCTTGGATGATCGTTTTCGCCAATTCCGCCAGCAAGGCCATGGAAAGGGGGCGATTGAGGAAAGGACGGAGCGACTCCCCGAGGCCGGCGGGGGCGAGGATGCCGGACTCGATCACGATGGGCCCGGGGCCGGCCGCGGATCCGGCATCGGTCTGATCCTGATGCGGGATGAGTCGGATCGCCCGGAGATCGACGCCGAGCGGGGTATCGTCGGCAGCCATCTCATCGGAGTCGGCCTCTTCCTCGCGGGGGGGGGAAGGAGGTGGTGCCTGCGGCAGCACTTCGGCACGCTCGCTGCTGGCCTTGTCGGGGACGCGGCTTTGGGCGCCGGCATCGGCGGACGCCGCGAGAAGGCCCCCGGCGAGCGAGGCGATCAAGAGGAGTTTGTCCGGCGGAAGCGACATCGGTCGAGGTTCGGGAGAGGATCAGTTCGTGCCGAGAGCGGCGTTGAGTTCGTTGGCGGCGGGATCTCCGAGTTGGTCGGAGAGCAAAAGGAGGACTCCCGGGCCGGGGGCGGATCCGTCCATCGCGGTCGGGACGGTGCCGTCGCCGGGAAGGAGCGAGACGACGAGGTTCAGTCCGAGTGCTTCGGAGAGTTCCGCGGCGGCGGCGATGGTGAGGCTTTCCTGCAGGATCGTGAGGATCGCGGGATCGATGGGATCCCCCGAGAGATCGAGGCCGACGGGGCCGTCGGGATTGAACAGGAGAATCGGTCCGGTGTAGCCGATCGCGGAGGCGAGCTCGAGATTGGCATCGACTCCGAGGCTTTCATTGAGCGTGGCGATGGCGAGATTGGAGGGGGTGAGGCCGCTGCCGTCGAGGGAGAAGGGGCGGAAGACGAGATAGGGATTCCCATCAACCACGATGAGGGAGGCTTGTGCGGTGATGGCGGCGGCAAACGCGCCCGAGAGCGCCCCGATCTGCTGCGAGAGCGTCCCGGGATCGACGATGGAGAAGCGGTTCGGGTCGTCGGAGCCCTGGTCCGTGTTCGGGTTCGCAGCGGGCTGACCGACCTGGGTTTGGAGCAGGCCTCCTGTATCGGTGCCTTCGGGTCGAGGGGCGACGATGCCGTAGTGGTGGACATTGCGGATGGGGTTCCCCTGATTCAGCGATGCGATGCCGGGGAGATTCAGCGTGTTGTAGCCGGACCCGCCGTGAATGAACTGGGTGAAGCTGAAGAAATCGCTGTTGACCGTGTTGTTCCCCG
Organism: Verrucomicrobiales bacterium; assembly: GCA_023253615.1. GTDB lineage: Bacteria > Verrucomicrobiota > Verrucomicrobiia > Verrucomicrobiales > DEV007 > Arctic95D-9. Next base: position 2,859 of record JALRFZ010000342.1, read on the forward strand.
TGCCGAGGAAGAGGCGCAGGGATTCGAAACCTCTGAAGGTGTGGATCGGATTCCGCGAGACGCTGTCGTCGCTGATCTCGTAGGTGTGATCGCCGCGCAGGGTCGAATCGTTGATCTCGAGCAGGTCGGTGCCGCCGCCGCCGTCCACGAAGGCGATCGTGGCCTGGTTCAGGAAATGGAAGCGATCATTGGCGGCCGACCCGAGGATGCGTTCGAGATCGGTGAAGCCGCCCCCGATGCCGGTCGCGCTGTCGGGTCCGACGTTGATGGTCACGGCCCGTCCGAAGGCCGAGTAATCGAGGGTATCGGTGCCCGGGCTGGCGCCGCCGGAGAGGCGTCCGCCGAGGGCGGCGCCGGGACTGAAGGCAAAGGTGTCGGATCCGATGCCACCGGTGAGGTTTTCAAACCCCGAGGCGGAGAAAGTCGGCGAGGAGAAGGTGTTTGGTGCGGTGAGCTGGAACAGGGTGCCTGCCGCGGGTCCGAAAAACTGGTCGGTGGCAAGGGCGGAGCCCGTGAATTGATTGACGTTCGAGAAGCCCCCGGCGATCCCGGTGCCTGACGCGAGCGGAGCCGCTCCGAGATTGACCGTGACCGGTGCCCCGTAGCCCGCGTAGTTGAGCCGGTTCACGACGGGATTCGGAGAGCTGCCTCCATCGAGGGAGCCGCGGATGCCGGAGCCTGGGAGGAAGATGAACTCATCCTCGAGCGGACCCGCGATGACGTTTTCAAAACCGGACACGGCGACCGATCCGACCTGCATCGCATCCGGTCCGGTGAAGGTGTAGGTGGAGGCGGAGCCGGGGCCGGTGATGGTATCGATGTTGCCCGACCCGGTGAAGGTGGCGATGTTCTCGAAGCCTCCGATGATCCCGGTGGCGGCGCCGTTCTCCAGATCGATGATGACGCTGGTGCCGTAGGTGGTGTAGTCGAGCGTGTTTGTGCCGCCTCCGCCGTCGAGGGTGCCGGAGAGGGTGGCGTTGCCGCTGAAGGCTAAGGTATCGTCCGCCGCTCCTCCGAGGATGTTTTCGAACGCGGTAAAGGACACGCCTCCGACCTGGAAGGCGTTCGCACCCGTCATCTGGAAGGTCGAGGCCGCGGCCGGGCCGCGGACACGGTCATGGCCCGAGCCCGAGCCGACCACGGACTCCACGCCGTCGAGCGAGGCATGATCGAGATCGATGCCGGAGACCGGATACCCCGCGAAGGTGAGGAGATCGCGCGACCCGTCGCCGCCGGTGTAAAACACCGATCCGTCAGCGGTGAGCAGGGCGTTGATGGCGGCGGTGCCGTCGAAGGGGAGAGAGGAAGCCTCATCCCCGGGCCCGGGGACGCTGTCGCCGATGTAGGGGTGATCGCCGAAGATGATTTCGATGTCTCCGCCGTTGGCGGTGACCGGAGCGTTGATCGTCACGTCATCTCCGTCGATGACGATGTTTCCGTTCTGCGAGAGGACCGATCCGCCGACGATGGCCGCACCGTCCGATGCCTCCAGAAAGATCCCGCCCGCGGCGCGGACCTCGCGCATGAGGCGGAGCTGACCGGAGGAGGTCAGATCGACGAAAGAGGCGTTGGTTCCTCCGATGGTGGCGCTGTCGTTGCCGAGGAAAATGCCGTCGGCATTCGAGCCGGAACCCCGCACGGTGACGCCGCCCGTCCCGGAAATGGAGAGATTGCCGGCCGTGTTTCCAAGCATCACACCGATGCCAAGCGTGTCTCCGGCGTAGCCGTCGAGGGTGATCTCTCCATTGACCGCCAGGAAGCGCGCCCCTCCGTTCATCTGGACGCCGTCATTCTCATTGACGCCGCTCCCTCCCGCGCCGTAAAGGGTGAGATTGCCGCTGCCGCCGGTCTGGAGAAGCCCGCCGGTGAAAAGGATGCCGCGATTCCGTTGTCCGCCGGACTGCCCTCCGCCGAAACCTTCGACGAGAAGGGTGCGGCCGGCGGTCGAAAGGGTCGTATCGGTGTTGGCGATGACGACCCCGACACTGTCCGAGTTACTTCCGCCGCCACTGCCGGAGATCTCGATCCCGAAATTGCTTGAGGTCGTGTCGAGCGAGGCGATGACCGCGCCACCGTCGAGCCGGATGCCGTTGGAAGCCGGATTGGTGAATCCGGAATAGCCGAAATCGGGGCCGCTGCCGCCGTTTCCTCCGGTGCCCCGGAGCGTGATGGCACCGGTGCCGAGGCTCTCGAGACGCGAACCGAGGATGGTGATGCCAGTGAAATTTCCGGGCATCGATACTTCGTCGCGGTTCGCGGAGAGCGCGAGATCGCCATCCGTCACGGAGAGGAGGGAGTCGCCCAGCACGAGCATGGCACGTCCCGCGTTCAATTCCAGGCCGCCTCCGCCGATGGTGGAGATTTCCGTGCCATCCACGACGACATCACGCCCCACGATCGTGATGTTCCCGCCTTGGGACGTCACTGGCGCATCGATCACGATCGACGAGCCCGAAAAGCGGGGCACCCGCATGTCGAGGAATCCCGTCGCGGTGATCCCGCTGCCACCCAGGAAGTCGGTGACGCGGAAGCCGTTCGCCTCTCGGAAGACGAGAGTGCCGATGCGACCATTGGGCCCATTCCCCGAGGTGTTGAACTGAACGATGTCGTTGTTGGAGTTGTTCAGCGTGAAATCCATTGCGTCCGCACCGCCGAGGTCCTGCAATTGGAGGCGGTAGCCGCGGACCCGGCTGAAGATACCGACAGCGCCGGAAACGGATTTCACGATCACGGTATCGCCGGGGGCTCCGATCGAGGCGTTGGTGTCGGGAGAGTCGATCGAGGTGTTTGCTCCCGCGCCCCGGAGTTCCAGCACCCCGCCGCCGGAGGTGAGGCTGGCGAGATCGATACGGATGCCCGATGAAAGAGGGGCGGATGCCTCACCCAGGAGGGTCAGGTCGCCTCCATGGGTGGCCAGCGACGTGCCGCCGCGAAGGCGGATGCCGACTTGATCGCCCGTCGCGTCACCGCCGTGCCCGGAGAGGGTGATGGCTCCCGTGCCGGTCGTTGCGACCGTGGCTCCATCGAGATCCATGCCGATCAAGCTGCCGTAGGCAGGGTAGGGGCCCCGATTGGCCGTGAGGCTGAGGGCTCCATCGACCGCGGTGATGCTCGATCCGGGGCTGAGCACGAGGTTCCGCCCCGCCCCAAGGGTGATGGAGCCAGTCCCGCTCGCGGAGAGGGCGGCGTTTGCGTTGGCGAGAGAAATTTCACCGGTGCTCGTGCCAAAGGCGTCGATCGTGAGGTTCTTGTTTGCGGCCATGGAGATGGCCTCGTTGATGATGACGCCCGCGCCCGTGGTCAGGGAGAGGCGGTTTCCGTGGGTGATCGCGTTGCTCACCGTGATCGCCCCGCTGCTGGCATTGCCGATCTGAACGGTTCCCGCAGTGATTCGGTCGAGTTCGGTGTCGGTGAGGCCAAGGGTCGTTCCGTCCACATCGGCGCCGCCAAGGTTTACGGCGAAACCGTTGGTGAGCGGCCGGATCGTTGTCGTTCCGGTCCCGCTGTTGATCGTTGCCGAGCTGGATATTCCGATTCCATCGGCGGTCAGGGTCAGGTCGGAGTTCCCTGTCGTGACGATCGCAGTCGAGTTGCCCAGGAAGATGCCTGAAACCGTGGCACCCGCCCCCCCGGTTCCAGTGATCCTTAGGGATCCGGCCGCGCTTATGGAGGAACCAGCACCAGTGAGTTCGATGCCCCGGTTGGAGATGTTTCCCGCGCCTGAACCGCCTCCTGTCGCGGAGATGGTCAGGCTGCCACCCGAGGAGATGGAGTTGCCGTCCCCGGAAAAGCGAAGGCCCTGATTGTTCAGATTCGTACTGTCGCCACCTCCCTGCGCGGAGATGGTCAAATCGCCCGAGGCCGTGCTGATCGAGACGGGACTCCCTCCCGAGGAATTCATGAAAATCCCTTCGTTAAAGCCGCCGGTGGTTCCGGCAACGGCGATGATGGACAGATCCCCCGAGCCGGAAGCAGAAATGCTCGCTCCGTTTCCAAGGAACAGACCGCGACCTCCTGTTGTCGAACCTTTACCGTCAAGCAAGATATTCGATCCATCGGAGGAGATCATGGATCCGGGCCCGGAAACTGAAAGGCCATTCCCTCCCCCGGAGGAAACGCCCCGACCCGTCATTGTCAAGATTCCCGAAGCTCCACCGGAAACCGTGCCGCCATTTTGAACCAAAATGCCATGCGAAGTGCCTGTATTTCCACCTTTCCCGAGAAGAGTCACGTTCCCCGTGCCATCGGACCGCACGGTTCCGCCACTTACCGTGATCCCGCTGAAGGTTCCGGTGGTCGGAATGACTTGTTGATTCGCAGCCAGCGTCAGACTGCCATTTGTCGTCCTCACCGAGGCGCCGGAACCCATGGAAATGGAACGGGCTGCCGTCGCGTTGAAAGCTCCGCTTCCACTGGCAAAAATCCGCGCTCCTGCCAGGAAAATCATGTCGCGGTCCGCTTGAAAGGCGAGGCTGTGCGCACTGCTCCAGGTCAGGTTCACATCGGCCGCAAAAGTGATGTCCCCTTCGCCGCCCGCCCCGTAGTCGGACGTCCAGATCAAGACGGGGAAATTCGCGAGCACATCCATGAGCGCACCGTCGGTCATCGTGGTGCCCATGATGCCGCCGCCAGTGCCATGGATCACATTGATGTTCGCGGGGTCGAGGAGTAAGGTGCCGGAAGCTCCGAGGGGTGCGGAGAGCCGCACCTGCCCGACGAGATCCGGCACGTAGAGCCGTCCCTGTCCCGACAGCTCGATGAATCCACCGTCGCCCCCGAAGGTGCCGCCCTGTGCCGAGACGAGACCGTGGACGGTCGTCGTATCGGTGGCGAACAACACGATTTCACCGCCATTGCCGGTTCCCCGGGCATTGGCGGAGATCAGTGATCCGCTGCCGATGGACAAATTCGTCGCATTGGCCAGCGAGGCATCCGCTCCGTGACGCCCTCCGCCGAGGTAGGTGCGGCCGCCACCGGTCTCGCCGTCATTCAGAATCAGGGTGCCGTCGAAAACCTCGATTTCATTCCCGAGGATCGCGATCTCACCGCCCGCACCGTTTTCGCCCGAGGCATCGACCGTGCCCCCGATCTCGGTTTTGCCGGTCGTTCCAGAGTCGACCCTGACTCGTCCGCCGGATCCATCGGAACGTTTTGCCTTCAGGGATCCGGTCGAGCGCACCTTGCCGCCGCCGGCGCTCAGGAAGATCTGGCCACCGCTGCGGGTCACACCGGTCGCGGCGACGCGGCCCTCGTTCTTCACGGCCATACCGTAAATGTTGCCGCCATGGGCTTTCAGCTCGGCGATGTTGGCTTCGATTTCCCCGGTGTTGGTGACGCCCTCGGCTTGCCGAGATCCACCGGAGCCGCGCACGAAGACACGTTCTTCGCCCGATTCGGCGAGAAGGATGTCGTTGCCCGCCGCCAATGCCGCGGTGCCACGCGGGGCGCGGATCGTGCCGGCGTTCAGCACCGAACCCGCCATCAGCACGACATCGCCATCGAGGGCGCTGATCGAGCCGAGGTTGATGATGGCGGCATCGGAATTTCCCGAAAACCGCAGGTCGCCTCCGCGCATGAAGTCGTCGTCCGAGGTATCGAGGGTGGAGGCGACAAACCCGCCCACATCGATGGTGCCGCCGGGGCCGATGAGGATGCCGTTGGGATTGATGAGATAGACGTTCCCATTGGCGCGGAGCATCCCCTCGATCTTCGAGGCGGAGGCCCCGCGGACGAGGTTGAGCGCGGCCGCGCTGGCATTCGGCTGGAGGAAGCGGGTGACTTCGCCGCGGTCGATGGAGAACGATTCCCAATCGATCACGGCCCGCTGGCTCTGTTGGTGGATGCGGAGATGCCCCGGCGAGGCGTCGATCCGCACCTGGCCCTGACGGACCTGTCCGCCTTGTGGATTGGCGAAGGCCACGGGTGGAAGGGAGAGGGTGACGACGAGCAACCCCGCCATCATCCGGCAGGGCAAGGACGCTGTCTGGCCTCGGGTCATCGGAAAGAGGGAGGGCGGAGGCCGATCAGGGATTGGCCGGGATGATTTCCACTTTGCCTTCCTTCACCTGGGCGAATCCCTTGCCATTCTCCACGACCACGGCGTAGTAGGTGCCGCGGGCGGCGGCGATGCCGCTGGGAGTCTTGATCTTGAAATCCATCTCCGCACCCGCGCCGGGCTTGAGGAGGGCGCCGAGACTGCCGTCCTTCAGATCGAGGGTGACCTTGGGTGGAGTGGCGGTCTCCACGACCTCCTCGATCACGACGGTGGAGTTTTCCCCGACGCGGATGGCGGAGCGCGGGGTCATGACGATCACGGCGCGGGCTCCGGCTCCGGTCGTGACGGTCGATCCTGCCGCCACGACGGCTCCGGCGGCGAGGGCTTGGGCGGCGCCACCGGGCGGCGTTACTTTCACATCGCCGACCGAGACGGTGACTTTGCCGCTCTGAGGCGCGGCGTCCTGGGCGGTTGAGGTCAGCGGCAGGCCGGTCATGGCCAGGGCGAGGACGGCGGCGATTGGTGCGGGAAAACGGTTCATCGCGGGTATGGAGACGGTTGGGGCGTCGGCGGGTGGGGAAACAGGAAAACGCCCATCTGGAAAGAATTCACCCAGTCAGTCGATCTTATTACAGGAGAATCGCAATACGAGTGAAATTTTCTTGTGTTTCCGGGCTTTCAGGGCTTAGACGCTCGGGGTCTTTCGTTCATGAAAGGAAAATCGAATCCCCGGAGTCTTTTGGTGTCGTGGCTGGCTCCGGCAGGGGTGTTGCTCTTTCTATTCGCGGTGTCGCCGCTCGATTTGCCGCAACAACTTGAGAATGTGACGGTCGACCGTCGTTTCAAGGCGAGGGCGGATCAGGATCCACCGGCGGATCCGAGGATCCTTCTGGTAGGGATCGGCGAGTATTCGCTGCAGCGGGAAGGGAAGTGGGAAGATTGGACGCGTGCCGTGCATGCCGGCTTTTTGGAGAAACTTTCGTGGCGGGCGCCCGCGGTGGTGGCCTATGATTTCTTTTTCTCGGAGCCGAGCAAGGATCCCGCGAACGACGAGGCCTTCGCGGGGATGATGGAAATGTTTCCCGGTGCCGTGACCGGAGCGGTGGCGCACGACACCCGGCCGGAGGCTCCGCCTTTCACGGCGGCATCGATCGGAAAGACGGGGCCGCTCACCCGCGTCTCGGGAGAAATCGCCGGTCTGGTCACGGCTCCGAATGGCGCGGTCCCGATCCCTCGTCTGGCGGAAGGTGCTTGGACGGGATTCGTGAATTCTCCGCCCTCCGGCATCGATGGCATCCGCCGGAAGATGCCCCTCGTCGTCTCTTTCGGGGGAAAGGTCTATCCCTCGTTCGTGCTCCAGATCCTGATGCAGCTCGAGGAGGCGACCCCCGACGAGGTCGAGGTCGAGCTGGGGGAGGCGGTCCGCGTGCCCGGGCGGGAGGGCGGCGCAATCTCGATCCCGGTCGATCGGAAAGGCTTCATGACCCTCAACTACCGGGGGAAATCCGCCTTTGAGCCCATCGATTACATCGGCTTGAGGGACTGGCTGGCCGAGTACGAAAGGACCGGTGTCTGGCCCGCGGAGCGTCCGCCGTTGGAGAACCAGATTCTCCTCGTCGGGCAGATGGCGGAGGGGCTCACCGATTTCGGTCCTACGCCCTTCTCGGCGCGCGAGCCGCTCGTGCTCGTGCAGGCGGTCGCGCTGAACAACATCCTGCAGGGCGATTTCCTCAGGATCGTGCCCTTGTGGCAGGTGCTGATCGGATGGCTGCCGCTGGCCTGGGGCACGCTCTGGTTTCTGAGGAAGGCGTCGGCCGCCTGGAGCGCGGCGGTGCCGCTGCTGCTGGTCGGGGCGTATCTCTGGACCGCCTTTTTCCTTTTCCGGCATGCCAACGCGCAGTGGCCGGTGGTCTTGCCGGTCTTCGGATTCCTCGTCGTGCACGCGCACGCCCTCATCGATCGTCTCATCCTCGAGATGCGTGCGAAAAGCCGTATCAAG
>JALRFZ010000413.1 GCA_023253615.1 Verrucomicrobiales bacterium
GAACTCAAAAACCTCCGGGAAAGCGTCGAAACCCTCAAAAAGCAGGGCGAGGCGGCCGTGAAAGGCGTAACTCCGGATCGGGCGAAGGGCGACTGAGCCCCCACCAAAAACCTCTCTACCTCTCCTTTTGATTATCGTAAATATACAATTCATGCGATCCGCCGCCCCTTCCGCCCCGATGCGCTGATCGGAGTCTCGCCGACCCAGCTCGGCGGCAACGGCATTCATCGCGACAGCACCCTGCTGCAATCCCTCCCCCAGACGGCGAAAAAGGCCGGCACCCACACCTGGCACACCGCCGTCGACAACGACGGCCTGGAGACGGATGATCTCATCCTCACCGGCGCGGCCGGCAACCGCCTTTTCCGCGTCACCTACCTCCGCGAGGCCGGAGGTGCGGTGGTGAATGAAACGGCGGTGCTTCTCACCGGATTGGTCGACAACGACGTGCCGAGCCTCGCGCGGACCCGCTACCGGATCACGATCAGCGTGAATCGTTCCGCGATCGGGAAGCGCACGGGCCACACCGCCCATCTGCGGGTCGCCTCGAACGGCGATGCCAACAAGATCGACCGCGTCAACGCCGTCCTCGTCAACAAGACGAAGAAACCGAAAAAACCGCGGCGTTGAGGTCGCGCCGGCGTCCGGCTCCGCCCGCTTTCGATTTGCGGATCGCGGAGAGTCGGGTATGTAGAAGGCTCGCCCCATCGGGTTTCCCCCGGAGGGCCTCCCAGCGACTTCTCCCATGCTCACGATCCGGAATCTCAAGAAATCCTACGGTGGCCAGCCTCTCTTCGAGGAGGCCTGCCTGCAGATCAACTACGACACCCGCGCGGCCCTCGTCGGTCCGAATGGAGCGGGCAAATCGACCATTTTTCGCATCATCCTCGGGCAGGAAGAGGCCGATGCCGGGACGGTCGATCTCGATGAGTGGTCGCTCGTCGGCTTCCTGCCGCAGGAGAGCGAGGACGTCGGCGATTTCAGCGTGCTCGAGATCGCGACGGGCCGTGCCGGCACAATCGAGGAGCTGGAAAAAGAGCTGAAATCGATGGAGGAAGCCGGCCTCGTCGAATCCCGTGCCTATTACGAGGCGCAGACAAAATTCGACGCGCTGAACGATCCCCAGGTCGAGGCCAAGGCGAAGAAGATGCTCCGCGGCCTCGGATATCCCGCCGAGAATTTCGACCGCCCCGCCCGCGAGATGAGCGGTGGCTGGATCATGCGCGCCCACCTCGCCCGCCTCCTCGTCATCGAGCCGAGCCTGCTCATGCTTGATGAGCCGACGAACCACCTCGACCTGATGTCGCTGCTCTGGTTCCAGGATTACCTGAAGAATTACAACGGCGCCATCCTCATGATCTCGCACGACCGCGAATTCATGGACGCGATCGTCAACGAGGTCCACGAGATCTCCGAGCGCAAGCTGCTCCACTACTCGGGCAATTACTCCGATTTCGAAAAGCAGCGCTACGACAACTACGAGCGTCAGAACAACGCTTACAAAAACCAGCAGAAGCAGATCGGCGAGCTCCAGGCCTTCGCGAACAAGTTCCGCAGCGTCTCCTCGAAGGCATCGCAGGCCCAGTCCAAGCTGAAGGAAATCGAGCGGATGGACAAGATCGAGAAGCCGGTCGCGCCGCGCAAGCCCTTCCGTTTCCAGATCCCCGAACCTCCGCGGGGCGGACAAAAAGCGCTCGAGCTCGAGAACGTGCATTTCGCCTACGGCACCCACAAGGTCTACGAGGGCCTCGGCCTCACAATCGAGCGCGGCGAACGCACTGTCCTGGTGGGTCCGAACGGATCGGGCAAATCGACCCTCCTGAAACTGCTCGCCGGCGAACTGATCCCGCAGGAAGGCAAGGTCGTGGCGGGTCACAATGCCAAGATCGGATATTTCTCGCAGCACCGGTCCGCGACGCTGAATCCGAACAACTCCGTCCTCACCGAGGTGATCGAGGCGAACCCGACCCTGCGCGAGGACGACGCCCGCGGCATCCTCGGTTCGTTCATGTTCCGGAAGGAAGAAGTCTACAAGATGACGAAGGTCCTCAGCGGTGGCGAAAAGAGCCGCCTGAACCTGATCAAATTCCTCGTCGATCCGCCGAACATCCTCCTGATGGACGAGCCGACGACGCACCTCGACATCCTCACCGTCGAGTCCTTGATCCTCGCGCTGGAAAACTACGCCGGCACCCTCGTCTTCATCTCGCACGACGTCCACTTTATCAAGAAGCTCGCCAAGGACGTGATCCACGTCGCCAACGGCAACGCGAAACGTTTCCACGGCGACTGGGATTACTTCATCGAGAAATCCGGCGCCGGCAACGAACGCGCCGCACTGACGGCGGAGTGAGGATCCCCGGAGCACCCGCCGGCGTCCGGGAGCGACCGGACGCTCTTCACTCGACCACCGCGACCCTGTCGAGGGTCAGCACCCCGGCGGGCACGGGCGGGAAGGTGACGGCTCCGGTGGCGGCCCATTCGGTGCCGCGCTTGAGGGTTTCCTGGAAGCCGAGCCCACCCATCGAGACGGCGCTGTGGCCCAGGGCGGTGTGGAAAACGCGTCCCTTCCCGTAGGGGATCGCCATCAGGAGCGGCTCCCACTCGCCCGAGCCGCCCGTCTCCACCGTGGCGAGGGCCGCACCGAGCACGCTCACGTTCCGTGCCGGACCACGCAGCCGGTCGTAGAGCTCGTCCTGGGCATGCAGCCATTTCGCCGGCAGACCCTTCACGATGGGATGCTCCGCATCCTGGATCTCCACGACGAACTCATGCTGTTTGCCGTGCGATCCGCCGCGTCCGGCCGTGGGATCGAGCGTCCACTTGCCGTCGCGCTTGCGCAGGTAGGGACCGGAAAGCTCGCTGCGCCCGCCCCAGCCGCCGACGCCGATCATCTCGTTGTAGGCGGGCCATTCGGGAAAGGAGTTGTTGGCCGCGTGGACGGAGACGAAACCGCCCCCGTTCTTCACATACTCCTCGAAGGCGAGCCGCACCGGCTCGGGCCAGGTCTCGCCGTTGTAGTTCGAGACGACCACGTCATGCGCCGCGAAGTCGGGCTTCCATGCGGCCCAAGCGGCGGCGCTCCCGGCCTTGTGGGCGGCGACCTGCGACTCCCATTCCTTCATCTCGGCGGCGAATTTCGCCTTCGCGGCATCGTCCGGATTCTGCGGGGCGCGCGGGGCACGCGGGGCGCCGGCCGGAGAGGTGGAAACGGTCACTTCAAATCGTCCCGACTTTTCCAGCATGGCGACGAGGAGAGGACTGGTCTCCTGCCAGGCATGGTTGTTCTGACCGTCGACGAGGAGCACCGAAATCTTTTCCGCGGCGTTCAAGCCGGAAAGGAAAAGGGCGGATGAGAGAACAGCGGCAAAGGTGAAAAAGGCGGAGCGTTTCATGAATGGCGGCGATTTTAGCCCGAGGGCCGCCTCTTTGCCAAGGACGCAATCCGGCCCGGAAGATTTCGCACCACCAGAAAGTCACCCCCACTCCTCGACGATGACCCTGGCGTCGGAGAGGTCGAGGGTCCCGGGCAGGCGGAGGAAGACGGAGGCCCGCGCCCCGCGGCGGTCGGCCTGCGAGGTCACCCCGTGGACATCGGCACGGAGACGGCGGCTGGCCTTGCAGCAGAGCAGGTAGATGAGGGCGCCGACCTCGCCGCCGGACTCGCCGCGCAGACGGTAAAGTCCGTGCCGCCACTCGGTGAGGGTGACTCCGCGCGCCACGTCGGGCAGGGCGGCCTCGTCCTCGTCGGAGCGGTGCAGGCGTCCCTCGATGGCGGCTTCGACGAGGGCGGCGAGATCGCCGTAGCCGGGACGCTCGTCGCCGTTCCGCCGGGGCGGGGCGAGGTGGAAAAAGTCGAGGGCGAGCCCGTGGTTCATCGCCGAGAAAAGGTGGGCCTGGCTGAGTCCCACCCCGTGTTTCCAGAGCGCCCCGCTGATCGAGGCGGCCATGCCGCGGTCGTCGCGTGCCGCCACGCCGAGGATGGCCGAGGGTCCGTTGGGGATGAGGATGGCCTTGGGCCGCGCCTTTCCCGCGGAATCGGCGAGCCTCAGGAGGTGAGGGCAGAAGCGCACCGCGTAGTGCCGGTAGATGCCCTCGAAGAAGTCGCGCCCGAAATCGAGGAGGATCTCGCGCGACTCGCGGTCGGCGAGCCCGGCCTCGCCGAGGAGGCGGTGCGGGTCGAAACGACGGTCCTCCGGCATGCAGGCTTTCGCGTAGAGTTCCCGGATGTTGAAAAAGAGGGTCGGCTTTTCCTTGGGCGACTCCCAGGCGTGCCGGTCGATCCGGGTGAAGACGTAGAGGGCGCGGGCTTTCCCGGGATCGCCGCCGCAGCGATCGAGCAGATCCTTCACCGCGAGGTCGTCGATGAGGCCGGCGTCCGCGATCTCGCGGAAGGAGCGGCGGTTGGCGACGAGGAAGCGGGCGAGTTCGAGGATGCCCACGTCGAAGCCCGCCGTGGCGAAGCTCCGCTGGTAATAGTCGTCGAGCGGAATGCCGGAAAATCCGCTCGAAAAACGCTCGGAGAGGGATCGCGACGGATCCTGCCGGGCGAGGAGATCGTCGGGGGTGACGGGCAGGCGTTTCGTCTTCAGGGCGAGCTTCACGGCGGCGAGTTCGTCGTTGGTGAGGCGCGCGGCCTCGACCTCGATGCGGATGTCGTAGCCGGTGTCGGTGAGCCGGTCGGGATCGCGCGATTCGGCGAGGATGCGCTCGCCCTCGCGGCGCTCGGTCTCGAGTTCGCGCATTTTTTCGCGCTCGAGCGGGCCGCGCAGGATCTGGCGTTCGGTGCGCACACGCTCGTCGAGCGAGGATTCGAACCGCGCGTAGCCGGGAAAGAGGCGGTCCTCGGCCCCGGGGATGCGCGAGAGAAAATCGAAAGAGGACGCGAGGCTCCCGCGCGTTTCGAGAAAGAGCGCGGCCAGCTCGGGCACGGGGGCGAGCCAGTCGCCGGCGCGATGGAAGGTGGTGAGCAGTTCCGAGGCATCGATCGGCAGTTCGTAGCGCTGGGCGGTGCGGATCAGGGAGAGGGCCGCGCTGCTGCGATCCTGGTCGGTCACGCAGGTCTACATCGCCATCACGGTCATCATCTCG
>JALRFZ010000495.1 GCA_023253615.1 Verrucomicrobiales bacterium
CGGAGCGTCGAGCGAACTCGCGGCGACAGCGGCCCGGGCGCGCCGCCTCCTCCGCGAGTCGCCGCCCTTCGATGCCATCATCCTCGACATCGGCCTGCCGGATGAAAACGGTCTCGCCTTTCTCGTAAGCCTGACCGGGGCGGAGCGACTTCCCACCCTCGTCGTCACCGCCCACGGCGAGATCGACAACACCATCGCCGCCCGCAAGCTCGGCGTGCGCGAGTTTTTCACCAAGCCGCTCGATTTCGCGTCGTTCCACGGCGCGCTCGCCGCGATCCTGCGACCGTCCGCACCTCGCGCGACGCCGTCACCGGCGGACGACTCCGCCTTCCTCGGTGCGGCCCCGGCCATGCGCCCCGTATTCCGCGAGATCGCCCACGCCTGCGCCAGCGACGAGCCCGTGCTGATCCGCGGCGAGACGGGCACGGGCAAATCCCGCGTGGCACGTCTCATCGGCGATCATTCGAGGACGGCAGGCGGCCCCATCCTTCTCCACGATGCCGGCAGCACCCCGCTCGAAGAGACCCTGACAAACGCCCGGGGCGGCGTCCTCGTCGTCGATGATCCCACCGCCTTGTCCGCCTCCGAGCAGGCCGCCCTCGTCCGCGGGATCGAGGCGGGCGGGAGCGGATTCCCCAGGCTCCTCGCCACCGTAACCGCAGATCCCGCCGCCGCCGTGGCCGCGGGGCGTTTTCGCAGCGACCTCTACTACCGGCTCCAGGTCCTCGAAGTGAGACTGCCTCCGCTGCGCGAACGGCTCGAGGATCTGCCCGCCCTCGCCGACTTTTTCGCCGCCCAGCTCGCCCCCGGCCTCCGCATCGCGATCGAATCACCGGCCATCGACCGCCTTCTCGCCCACGACTGGCCCGGGAATCTCCGCGAGCTGCGGAATGTCGTCTCCTTCGCCCTCACCGCCGCGGCGGGTGGCTCCCTCCTCGCCGCGACGCACCTGCCCGTCTATCTGGAAACCCCCGCCCGCGACGACAGCCCCGGCGATCTTTCACAACTGCCCGCTCCGCTGCGCCGCGCCCTCCGCGATTGGATCGAGACGCGCTTCGGGATGTCACCCGCGCCGAACTATCGCGATCTCGCCGAGGCCCTCGAAACCGGCCTCTTGCAAGAGCTGCTGCCCCGCTATGGAGGCCGCCTCGCCCGCCTCGCCACCGACCTGCGGGCAAATCGTGCGACCTTGCGCAAGCGGCTGCGAAAGACACCACCGGAGGATTGATACCGAATCCAAAAAAGATTCGGACGATTGCGGAGCGATGCCGGTCTACCGGCAAGGCGGAGGGCCGGGGCTGGAGCGGGCTCCTGTTCCGGCCCTACATCGCGGCCCACCGGGCCGGACGCCAACAAAAAAACCCGCCGCGGTCGCCCGCGACGGGTTTTTCAAAATCAGATCAATCGCGAAGGATCACTGGGGCTTTTTGCCCTTGCCGCCCTTGCCTTTCGGGGGAGCGGAGAGCTCGGCCTTGTCGAGCTGGCCGTCCTTGTTGGCGTCGCGGCCGGCGAACATCTTCTCGGGATCCTTGCCGTCGGCCTTGGCCTTGGTGGCGGCGGGGCCGGCGAGGAATTCCTCTTTGGAGATGGTGCCGTTGCCGTCCTTGTCGAGGGCTTTGATCATGGCTTCGGCACGCTTGGCGGGATCACCGCCCTTGCCCTTGCCCTTTTCTTTGCCTTCTTCAGCCTGAGCAAGGCCGACTGCCAAACCGGCCACGAGCGTGGTGGCCAAAACGAGGAATTTTTTCATCTGTATTGAGTTCTCTATTGGAGTTGATGGGAATCTTGTCCCCGCGCTATTAACGTCCGGGACCGGGAATCGTTGCGAAAAATTTCTTTATTCCTCGGATTTTTTCAGGGCGGCCTCCATGAGACGGAATCCCCGGTCGATCAGACTGACGCGGTCCTCGAGGAGCCCGGCGGCGAGCAGGGCGTTGTCGAGGAGTTGGGCGGCAGCGAGTTTCGCGAGCTCGGGATTGCCTTCACGGGCCGCGGCGAGGGCGTGGACAAGGCCGTGGCGGGGATTCAACTCGAGCTCGACCTTTTGCGCGGGCAGCGGCTCGCCGGGATTCATCGCCTGGAGCATCTGCCGCATCTGGGCGCTCATCCCATGGGCGGGAGCGAGGACGGCAGCGGGGCTGCTGACGAGGCGTTTCCCGGGCGCGACTTTTTCGACGCGCTCGTCGAGCTCGGTGGTGAGGAATTCGCAAAGGGCGGTCATGGCCTCGTCGGCGAGGGGCTCGCCGGGCGTCTCGACACTGGCGTCATCGGACAACTCGACCTCGGAGGAGGCGGCGGAGACGAGCGACTTTCCGTCGAACTCCCGGAGATGCTGGAGGAGGTATTCGTCGATCGAGTCGAGGAAGTAGATCACCTCCAGACCGCGCGCCTTGAGCGCCTCGAGATAGGGACCCGCCTCGACCGAGGCACGGTCGCTGCCGGCGAGGTAGTAGATCTTGTCCTGTCCGTCCTTGGCGCGGGTGAGGTAATCCTCGAATCCGGTGAGGGTGCCGGGATCGGTCATGCTGCTCTCGAAGCGGAGCAGTTTGGCGAGGCCCTCACGGTGGTCGAAATCGGTCACGACACCCTCCTTGAGGAAGCGCGAGAACTTGGCGTAGAACTCCCGGTACTTGTCGGCGTTGTCCTTCGCCTCGCCGTCGAGGAATTTGAGGAAACGCTTCGTGACGACGCGGTTGAGTTTGCGGACGAGCGAGCTGTCCTGCATCGACTCGCGGCTGATGTTCAACGGGATGTCGGCACTATCGATGACACCGCGGAGGAAGCGGAGCCACTCGGGGAGCAGACCCTCCGGTTTGTCATCGATGAGGACGTTCTTGCAGTAGAGCGAGACACCCGGCTCCATCTGTCCCATGCCCCAGAGCTCGGTGTTTTCGGTCGGCACAAAGAGCAGGGCATTCAGCTCGATCGGCGAATCCGCATTGAAGTGCATGCGGTAGCGCGGCGCATCGTAGGCCTTGGCGGAGAACTTGTAGAACTCGTTGTATTCCTCGTCGGTGACGTCGTTCTTCTTCTTCCGCCAGATCGCCTCGACCTTGTTGATGCGATCCTCGCCGATCATGACGGGGAAGGAGATGAAGTTGGAATAGCTCTCGACGATGGAGCGGACCCGGTCGGTCGTGGCGAAGTCGGCACAATCCTCGCGCAGCTTCAGGACGATGCGACAGCCGCGCGGCAGTTCCTCCTCCGCCTCGGCGATTTCGTAGCCGGTTTTGCCGTCGCTGGTCCAAACGAGCGACTCGGCCTCGGGACGCCAGGAACGGCTGTAGACGGTGACTTCGTCGGCGACCATGAAGGCGGAGTAGAAACCCACCCCGAACTGCCCGATCAGGGCGCTCTCCTTGCGGGCGGATTCCTCGAGATTGCGGAGGAAGGCCTTCGAGCCGGAGTGGGCGATCGTGCCGAGGTTTTCGTGGAGTTCCTCGCGGGTCATGCCGAGCCCGTGGTCGGCGATGGTGAGAGTCTTGGCCTCTTCATCGACGGAGAGCTGGATCTCGAGGGGCAGTTCGGGGCCGTGGATCGCACTCTCCGTGAGCTGGAGATGGCGCAACTTCTCGAGGGCATCGGAGGCGTTCGAGACCAGCTCGCGCACGAAGATCTC